>NZ_VKHS01001497.1 GCF_014141525.1 Streptomyces calidiresistens | reverse complement strand
CCGCACCGCCCCTTCCGGGGCGTGGCGGGGGCGGTGCGGCGGGACCCCGTCCTCGTCCCCCTGACCGCCGTCGCGCTGCTGCTCGCCGTGCCGATCCCGCTGCCGCTGCCGGGCGCCGCCGCGACCGGGGCCGCGGACCTCGCCTCCCTGCTCCTCGTCCTGTGCTGCGTGCCGCTCCTGCTGCGCCCCCGGCCCGGAGACGCGGACCGGCTCTCCCCCCGGGTCCTGCTCGTCGTCGCCGTCCCGGCGGCGGCCTGCGCGGTGGTGACCGCAGCGGCCGGCGACCCGCTCGCCGCCGTCCCCGGCTTCGCCCGGCACCTCCAGGTGTTCGTGCTGATCCCGCTGGCGCTGCTGGTGGCGCTGCGCGCGCCGGACACGGCCCGGTGGGCCGTGGTCCCGCTCCTGCTGCCCGCGGTGGTCCAGGGCACCGTCGGCACGATCCAGTACCTCACCGGCACCGGCGCCTCGTACATGGGCGAGGACGTCCGGGCGGTGGGCACCTACGGCCCTGCCTCTTATAACCATCTCCGTGCCCACGAAAAGATT
>NZ_VKHS01001496.1 GCF_014141525.1 Streptomyces calidiresistens | reverse complement strand
GGTTGATGCAGCGGGTGGACGGCGGTGGGGGCGACCGGGTCGCCGCCGCGGAGTTCGCCCGGCGGGTGGCGTCGATGCGTGCGGGGCCGGCCCGCCGGGACTGGTCCTCCCTGTGAGGGCTCCCTGTGAGGGCGTTGCCGGCGGCGGGCTCCCGAACGCCCCGGGAGGCCGTGCGGGAAGCGGCCTCCGGGCGGTCGGTGGGGCCGCTAGGCTTCGCGCATGATCGCTTTCGGCCGGAGAGCGGTCCGGGTCTACCGGGCCGCTGACCGAATAGTCGCCCGTCCCGGGGAACCCACGGCCTTCGAGGTGTTCCTGGCGCGGCGTCCGCTGCTGGTGGCGGTGGGGGCGGGGGCGCCGCTCTCGGCGTTGTTCGCGGCGACGGCGCTGCTGTGCGATCTGCGGGAGGTGCACCTGACCACCTGGTTGATGCAGCGGGTGGACGGCGGTGGGGGCGACCGGGTCGCCGCCGCGGAGTTCGCCCGGCGGGTGGCGTCGATGCGTGCGGGGCCGGCCCGCCGGGACTGGTCCTCCCTGTGAGGGCTCCCTGT
>NZ_VKHS01001495.1 GCF_014141525.1 Streptomyces calidiresistens | reverse complement strand
GGGGTCGCCGGGGGTGTCGCGGTGGAGGCGGCCTGCACCACGCGGAGCACGCCGGTGGCCAGGCGACCGCCGGTGGCGCAGCTGACGGCGATGGTGTAGTTGCCCGCCGTGGCGCCGGACGGGACGGTGAACTGGCCGATCAGGGCGTCGGTCTGGGTGGAGGGGGCGAGGGTGAACTCGCCGGCACCGACGGCGGTGGCGTCACCGGTGGCGGTGGTGTCCCCGGTGCAGAAGGAGGTGCTGACGGCCACGGCGTCGCCGGGGCGGGCCGGGGTGGGGAAGAGTTCGGCGTCACCGGTCGGGGCCGCCGACGCGGCGCCCCCGGAGAGTCCCGTGGCGCTGAGGGCGAGGACGACGCCCGCGAGGGTACGTGGTGCACGCATGAGGATCCTCCGCTGGGGAGCACGGTCGCGGTGCGAGGGCACCGCACGTGTTCGATCTCAACGGGAATCCGGGGCCGGCGCTCGGCGGGAACGGGGGACGGGAGGACCCCCACGGGCCCGCCCGGATGGTGTTCCCGCTGGTCGGCGGGGTGCGGAGGAGAGGTGGGGC
>NZ_VKHS01001494.1 GCF_014141525.1 Streptomyces calidiresistens | reverse complement strand
CAGGCCCCGCCCCGCCCCGCCGTGCCCTTGACCCCAATCCGGGTTGAGGTACGACCCTCGGCGTATGGAGATCACCGACAGCGGCACCATCCTCTTCCGCAACACCATGCGCGTCACCGATGGTCATCTCGATGACTTTCGGGTGGCCATCGCACGGGCGGTGGCCTTCGCCCGGGAGCGCGGTCCCCAACTCATGGTGGAGGTCTTCATCGACGAGGAGCGGATGGTGGCGCACAGCTTTCAGCTCTACCGCGACTCCGACGCCATCCGTACGCACTGGCGACTGTCGGACCCGTACATCCAGGAGGTGATGAAGCACTGCACCGTGCGGCACCTCGAAGTGTTCGGCGAACCGGACCGGGACATCGTGGCCTCCCTCGGGACCTTCGACTTCGTCGTCTCGCCCCGCCTCGTCGGGTTCAACCGTCTGGCGACGCCCGACCGGGACGCATGACCTCCCCGGCTCATCGACCACCCGGCGGGGAGACGGCGGGGGCCGTTCCGAGTTCACGCCCGGTGCCGGGTGTGGCCGGTGGGGCGTTGGGTGGGGAG
>NZ_VKHS01001493.1 GCF_014141525.1 Streptomyces calidiresistens | reverse complement strand
CCACGACACCGCCCCACCCCCCGGCCTGCGCCGCCTGAACGCCGCCGACCCGGCCGACGCCGAAGCCCTCCTCCTGACCTGCTGCGGCAGCCGCCGATGGGCCCGCCGGGTGGCCGAGCACCGTCCCTACCGCGACACCGGGGCCCTGCTCGCGGCCGGTGACGAGGCCGCCTACGACCTGACCCCCGCCGATCTCGCCGAGGCCCTGGCCGCCGAACCGCACGACGCGGCGACCCTCTCCGTCGGCGCGGACGCGGGCGACACCGCCCGCACCGCCCTGCACGCCGCCCTCGCCGTCCACGAGGAACGCTTCGGCCACGGCTTCGTGCTGCACCTGGACCCCCGACACCCGGAGGAATGGCTGGACCGGACGCTGACGGCTCTGCGGAGCCGCCTGGCCATGGACCCGGAAACCGAACGCGAGCACGCCGCCGAGCAGTTGCGCCACCTCGCGCGGGCCCGCCTGGAACGCCTCGCCGGGAGCGTTCCGGGCCCCCGCCCCGCGGCGGGCGGCGACACGCCCGCCGCACCGAACCCCTGTCTCTTATACAAA
>NZ_VKHS01001492.1 GCF_014141525.1 Streptomyces calidiresistens | reverse complement strand
AAGAGACGGCCTCCGGGACGGGGGCGCCGGATCGGTCCGTTCCGGTCTCCCGGCGCGCCGGCCCGGGGGTCGCCCGCGGCTCGGCGTCACCCGGGCGGTTGTCGGACTCGCGGTCGGGTCGGGGCGTCTCGCGACCGTCGGTGTCGGGGCTCATCGGGACCTCACGCCCGGAAGACGTGACGCCGGATGGCGGTCACGTTGGAGAAGATGCGGATGCCGAACACGACGACCACCCCCACGGAGAGTTGCGCGCCCACCCCCAGTTGGTCCCCGAGGAAGACGATCAGGGCCGCCACGACGACGTTGGAGAGGAAGGAGACGACGAAGACCTTGTCGTCGAACTTGCCGTCCAGCCGGGCCCGCAGGCCACCGAAGACGGCGTCGAGGGCGGCGACCACGGCGATGGGCAGGTAGACCTCCAGTCCGGGGGGCACCACCGGGCGGGTGAGCACCCCTATGACGATCCCCAGCACGAGGCCCAGAACGGCGATCACGGTGTGTGGTCCTTTTCTGTGTCGTGTTCCGCGTCGTGTTCCGCCCCCGGCGTCCCCTCGCC
>NZ_VKHS01001491.1 GCF_014141525.1 Streptomyces calidiresistens | reverse complement strand
GGGTGGGGTCACGCGCTGTCTGTCCTCGGGGTGCGGGAGGTGGGGCTGGAGTGGGACGCATGGGCCTGCGCCACCCGGGCCGCGGCCGGGCAGGTCACCATCCGGACGGACGTGGCCGGATATCCGACGTGGCCGTGGGTCGGCCGCACCCGGGGGTTGATCGCGAGCCCGCCGTGCCAGGCGTGGTCGATGGCCGGCAAGCGTCTCGGCCTGGTGGACCGGCCGTTGGTGCACCGGGCGGTCGCCGACCTGGCCGCGGGCCTGGATACGCGTGAACGTCTGCGCGGTGCGTGCCGGGACGAACGCTCGCTGCTGGCGGCGGAGCCGATGCGCTACCTCCACGCCCTGACCGCCGTTGGAGAGCCGCAGTGGGTGGTCATGGAGGAGGTGCCGCAGGTGTTGCCGTTGTGGAGGCAGTACGCGGCCATCCTCCGGTCATGGGGATTCTCGGTGTGGGCGGGAGTGTTGAACGCCGCCGACTACGGGGTGCCGCAGACTCGGCGGCGGGCGATCCTCCTCGCCTCCCGGACCCGGCCCGCCCGGCCACCCTCCCCGACC
>NZ_VKHS01001490.1 GCF_014141525.1 Streptomyces calidiresistens | reverse complement strand
GGGGGAGGGGAACCGGCGGAGGAGGACCCCCCGGCCGGCGAGGGCGCTGCCGGGTCCATGTGCGCGAGCTTGTGGAGGACGGGCGCGGCGGCGCGCAGGCGGGCCCACTCGTCGTCGTCGAGTCGGGAGGCGAGCCGGGCGAGCCAGGCGTTGTCCTTGGCGCGGGTGGCACGGATCATTTCCTCGGCCCGCTCGGTGACGGTGGCGGTCTTCTGCCGCCGATCGACGGGATGCTGGTCCATCCTCACCAGACCGCGCTCCTGCAGGAGGGCGAGGATGCGCGTCATGGTGGGGGGCTGAACGTGCTCCTTGCGGGCCAGCTCCCCCGGAGACATCGGGCCGCAGCGGTGGAGGGTGCCGAGAGCGGAGAGTTCCGCGACCCCCAGGGAGCGATCCTCGCGCTGGTGGCGGACGCGCCGGGCGAGACGCATCACACCGATGCGCAGTGTGTTCACCGCGTCGGCGTTCTCGGGCGTATCGATGGGTGGCTCGGACACGTGAACCATCCTACTCCCGATTAATTAGTAACGCTAACGAAATGCCCCCCGCCTGCCCGCC
>NZ_VKHS01001489.1 GCF_014141525.1 Streptomyces calidiresistens | reverse complement strand
CGTCAGATGTTTATAAGAGACCGGAGACCTTCGGCACCGCCGACCTCGGTCGGCAGCTGCAGCAGGTCGCGGCGGCCGCCGAGCAGGCCGCCAAGACCGCCGAGGCCGGGAAGAAGGCCGAGAAGGCCGAGAAGAAGGCCGCCGAGTCCCGGAAGGCCGACCGGAAGAAGGCCGCCGACCGCTACACGGTCGTCAGCGGCGACACCCTCTCCCGCATCGCCACCGCCCACGAGGTCGAGGGCGGCTGGGTGCGGCTGTGGGAGACCAACCGCGATGTGGTCGGGAAGAACCCCAACCTCATCTACCCCGGTCAGAAGCTGACCCTCACCACCGGTGCCGCCTCCGGCGAGCGCGCGGACCGCACCTCCGACCGCGCCGAAATCCCGGCCGAGGAGGCCGCGGAGGAGACCATCGAGGTCACCGTCACGGTCGAGGAGACCGAGAAGGCCGAGGACACCGGGAAGGCCGAGGAGAAGGCCGCCCCGGTCGAGAAGGCCCCCGAGGAGAAGCCGGCACCGGCCGCCGAGCCGAAGGCCGAGAAGGCCCCCGCCCCGCAGGC
>NZ_VKHS01001488.1 GCF_014141525.1 Streptomyces calidiresistens | reverse complement strand
GATCACCCCGCCGGTGGTGGCGCGGCCCTTCGAGCCCCCGCCCCGTCCCTGGCAGGCCGGACACCGGGGGGTGGATCTGCCGGCCGAGGTGGGAGCCGTGGTCCTCTCCCCGGTATCGGGGAGGGTGGTCTTCGCCGGACCTGTCGCCGGCCGCGGGGTGCTGGTGATCGAGCTCGACGAGCCGGGAGGTCCTCCGCCCCCCGCCGGTGGGGCATCGCTCGCCCCGGACCCCGGGCAGGCCCGGCGGACGACGTTCGAGCCCGTGGTTCCCCTGGTGGGGCCGGGGCGGCGGGTGATGCCGGGCGATCCGGTGGCGCGGCTGGCAGGCGGGCCCCATCACTGTGACCGACCCTGTCTGCACTGGGGGTTGCGGGCGGCCCGGCTGCGGGGCGCGGACCCGACGGAGCCGGAGCGTTACCTGGATCCACTCTCCCTGCTGCGGCGCGGCCCGGCTCGCCTGCTGCCGGTGACCGGTGTTCCGCCTCTTCCCGCGGAGGGGATCGCGCCGGACCCGGGGAGGGGAACCGCGGAGGAGGGGAAGGGCTGTCTCGTATACACATCTGA
>NZ_VKHS01000149.1 GCF_014141525.1 Streptomyces calidiresistens | reverse complement strand
CCCGTCCCACCCCGCGCCCGTGCACGGGCAACGGTGCGCCGATGGCCCGTAGACTGGGCCACGATCGCCTTCCCGCCGAGCAGCGTGCAAAGGAATGACGACCGTGGCATCCACCTCCAAGCTTCTCGGTGCCCTCACCGCTCCGCTGATCGCGATCGCACTCGTCACCGCCTGCACCACTCCCGGACCGGTCACCACCGGGGAGACCGACGACGTCGACTGGCTCGGCGAATACGGTCTCGAAGGCCTCGACCCGCGCGAGATCATCGAGCGGCTGGAGACACTGCCCGTGGAGGAGCGCCCGGAGGAGCTGATGGCCTCGATCCGGACCGACGCGCTTGTCCTCTCCGACGACGCCGGCAACGAGACCTTCCTCGATCTGCCCGAGGACGAGTTCTACATCTCCGTGGCGCCCTACACGGACCGGACCCACGACTGCCATTTCCACAGCCTCACCACCTGCCTGGGCGAACTCCGCAACCAGGACGTGGACATCACCGTCACCGATACGACCGACGGCACCGTGCTCCTCGACGGAACCGTTCGCACCCACGACAACGGATTCGCGGGCATCTGGCTGCCCCGGGACATCGACGCCACCCTCACCGTCGAGCACGCCGACAAGACGGCGAGCATCCCCGTCTCCACCACCGACGAGGACCCCACCTGCGTCACCACCCTCCACCTCACCTGAGAGCCGCCCCACCCTCACCGTTCGCGGGTGCAATGAGCCGGCGACGGGGTGCGATCGCGGCCTCGGAACCCTTCCGAAGGGGTTCGGTCATCGGGCCGGGTCCGGAAGAGCCCGGCGGATGAAGGACACCGACTCCCTTGCCGAGCCGGCCCCTCCCCACCGATCGGGTCCTCGGATGTCCCCGATCGCCGCCCCACGACGGATGAGCCCGCCGCCTCGGCAGTCGACACCACGGTTCCGGGGGGTTCGACCTCCGCCGTAGCCGCCTCGGTGCCCCTTGCGGGCCGCCGCTCCCTCCGAAGTCCCGCGGACGGTTCCACACGGGTGCGGTTCCGATCGTGCGTGGTCCCCGGAGTCGCACCCTCTCCGGAGACCGGAAGGACCACCGGTATTCGACCGAGGGGCGGGGCGCCATCCACCCCGGCCCCCGACACCTCTTCGCCACGGGACAACCGACCACGGGCAACCGGCACACCCCGGGGGGTGAGGGGGCCCGGCGCGAAGACCGCCCCCGGTCACGTCCCGCGGATCACGGGCGGCAGTTCCCGGCACGATCACACCAGCGGCCTTTGACATCGCCTCAAAAGCCGATAAACCGCGCACCCGTCACCAGTGGACACCGGAGCGGAAAGATCCCCGTGCGGCAGTCGTTCCCCACGGTTCGCCCCTCGACATCCCGGGACACCCGGGGCCGGCATCCCTGCCCCCCGCGGTGATCATCACGGCTCGGCAACATCGTCTCCCCATCCGCCCGGTTGGCGGCATCATCAGGCGCATGAGACACACCCGCACCACCGTCGCCCTGTTCACCGCCTTCGCCGTCATGGGCGCCCTCACCGCGTGTGGTGCCGACGGCGGCGACGGAGCCGGCGGCGGGGGCGACGCCACCCCCGCCGAAGCCGGCGGCACGGAAGAAGCTCTCCGGGCCGCCGTCCGGGCCAATGTGGACGCCATCAACGGCGGCCGGGCCGACGCCGTGCACGACCTGCTCTCCGAGCGCTGTCGCGCCCGAACCACCGTGGAGGAGGTCGGGTTCGGCCTCGAATTGATCAGGGAACTGTACGGGAACCTCACCCTCGAAGAGGTGACCGTCCGGGACATGGACGGCAATACCGCCGTCGTGGAGGGGAAGACCGGCATCGAGGCCCTGGACCGAGCGGAGGAGGAGGGCGGCGGTGGCCGCTGGGTTCACGAGAAGGGCGAGTGGCGCAACGACGAGTGCGACGACACCGACACCGCGGGCACCGACGGGGACACCGTGGGAGAGGGGGACGCGGGTCGGGCCGACACCGACCTTCCCCTCGGGGAGCCCCACACCTGGGCCGACAAAGTAGCCCTCACCATCACCGATGTCAGCGGGATTCCCGCCGACCGGATCGGTGAGTACGACCACGTCCCCGAGGGGCAGGCCCCCTTCACCGTGACGCTGACCATCACCAACGGCTCCGGCGACCCCGTGGATCTCGAGGACTTCCACCTCTCCGTCCGGGGCATCACCACCGGCGGAAGTGCCGACTCCGTCTACCTCGACGGCTCCGAATTCCTCGAAGGGCGGCTGGCCGCGGGGCAGACCCGCGAACACGAGGAACACTTCTCCTTCGACACCGACAAGTACGGCCACGACATCGTCATCGAGGGCAACCGGCTCTCCGACCTCGTGAACCCCGACTCCCCCACCTGGATCGCAGCCCTCGATCGGTAGAAGGGCGAGGGAGGCCGTCGTTCGAGCGGGACGACGCCCGACCGCTCGGCGGCCGACCCCCTGCCGCACCGGGGGGGTGTCGCCACTCCCGTCCCACACGCCCCGGACGGATGCCGGACGTCCTCGACTCGGCCCACGTGATGGTCGCCCGCGCGGGCGGCGAACCCGCGCGCCGACCGCTCCGCGAGCACGGGTCGTGCGGCTCGCCCGTTCCGGCGTTCGTCGTTCGTTCTCCGGCCTCGACGAGTTGCTCGACGGCTCCGCCCGGCCACGGCCCGCGGGGCCGGAACCGACCGGAACCGGCTCTGCCGCATCGGTGACCCGCGTCTCCCCCGTCGTGTGGGCGGGACGGCGGTGCCGGACGCGGGCAGGGATCCCCGCGATCACCGCCCCGATCCCCGCCCGCATCCGGTGCCGGCCGGTGGCAACGAGGAGTTCCCCTCCCCCGCCGACTCGATGTCACCGCGTCCCGTCACACGGTGTCGCGGCTTTGCGCGGGGTCGTGGCGAAGAGTGAAGGTCGCATACAGGGCGAACATGAGTTCAACATCGATGACCGTTGTGTGCGTCAGAGCACACGGAGCGTGGAATATCTGTTGCGTAGCGAGTATTCGCTGCGATCGACGCGTCTCGTGAGGGTCGACTCCCCGGGCCGTCGGACGTCGAGTCGACTGCGGGAGAGCTGAATGCCTCAAGTGGCAAGTCCCGGTGTTCTTCCGGGAGTTCTGAGACTTTCGATGTTGGGGCCGCTCGCCGCCGAGTACGACGGACGGCCGCTGGCGCTCGGTCCGCTCAAGCAACGCCTGGTCCTCGCGACCCTGCTCTTCCGGCCCGGCGGCGCGGTCTCGGTCGATGCCCTGGCGGAGGCCGTCTGGAACGACAGGCCGCCCCGGACGGCACGCAAGAACCTCCAGGTGTACGTCTCGGCGCTGCGACGCGTCCTGGCGCCCGCCGGCGAACGTCTGGTCCAGGCACCCGGCGGGTACATGCTGCGGATCGCCGAGTCCGAGCTGGACGTCTCGCGCCTGAGCGCGCTCGCCCGGGCCGGACGCCGCGCCGCCAACGACGGCGACTTCCGGCGGGCGGCCGAGCTGTTGGGCCAGGCACGCAAGCTGTGGAACGGCCCGGCGCTACCGGAGCTGGCCTCCTCGGAGGTGATCCGCGAGGAGGCGGAGCGTTTGGCGTTCCGGCACCTCACACTCTGCGAGGACTGGGCCGAATCGGCCCTGGAGGCGGGCCAGGTCAACGAGGTCGTCGAGGTCACGGCCGAGTTGGTGGAACGCCACCCGTTGCGGGAGCGGTTGCGGGCCGCGCAGATGAACGCCCTGCACCGGACCGGGCGGCATTCCGAGGCCCTGGCCGCCTACGACGACCTCCGACAACGCCTGTCGCACGAGTTGGGCCTGTCGCCCAGCGCCGCGCTGGAGACCCTCTACGAGTCCCTTCTCCTCGCGCACGAGCCGGAACCCCGTACCGTCCGGTCCCATGTCGGTATCCCGTCGCGCCCCCGGGTGGTGCTGCCGGTCGCCCTGAGGGACTTCACCGGACGGGTCGCGGATGTCGCCCGATTACGGGAGAACGTGGTGGCCGGGACCACGGGTGTGGTGGTGGGGCCTGCGGGTGTGGGCAAGACCGCGCTGGCCGTCCACGCCGCCCACGGACTCGCCGAGGAGTACCCGGAGGGCCGCTTGTTGGTGCGGCTCCGGCAGACCGACGGCGCGCCGCGAGACCCCGCGTTGATCGTGGCCGAGCTCCTCGCCTACGCGGGTCTGACCACGGATCGGCCCGCGGGACTCGGCGACCCGGACCTGGAAGCGGCCCTGTGGCGCGGTTGGCTGGCCGACCGCAGGGTCCTGCTGATCCTCGACGACGCGCCCGACGAGGCGAGTGTCCGCCCGCTGCTCCCCGACATCGGCCCGAGCACGGCCATCGTGACCGCGAGAACCCAGCTGGGCGGCATCGCCTCGGCCCACCGTGTCCCGCTGGACCACTTCACGGCGACGGAGGCACTCGATCTGCTGGCCCTGGTCATAGGGCACCGGAGGGTGAACGGTGAGCGTCCCGCGGCCCAACGCATCGTCGCGGCCTGTGGTCTCCTCCCGTTCGCGGTGCGCGCCGCGGCTCAGAAGCTCGCGGTGCTGCGCCACCTGTCACTCGAGGAGTACGCGGACCGGTTGGCGGCCCCGGGGGCGGTGCTCGACGAGCTGACCGTGGGTGACCTGGACGTCCGCGGCCGGGCCGCCGACGCCTGGAGGGATCTGAACGATCGGCATCGCCTCCTGCTGACGGCGCTCTGCGTGCTGCCCCTGGGCAGCACGTTTCGCATGGAGCAGGCCGCGGAGGCCCTGAAGTGCGCTCCCCAGGAGACACGCCGGGCGCTGGAGGCGATGATCGAGGCGGGGGCCCTGGGCCTCCCGGAGGCGGCGGACCGTTCCCGCACGGCGGGCTACACCCTTCCCTACCTGCTTCACCGCTACGCCCGCGAGGCCGGTTAGCCACCGCCGGGGCGCACACCGGGCACGCCCTCCCGCTCCGTGGGTGGGCCCTCGGCGGACCGCGCCTTCCCGGGGTCGGGAGCGGGCGCGGGAGCGGAGTCGGGCCCGGGGTCGGGAGCGGTGTCGGTGTCGGGGAGGGCGAACCTCGCGTAGACGCCGGAGGCCACGACGAACAGTCCGGAGACCGCGAAGATCATGTCCATCGTGCCGAAGGAGGCACCGGCGACCGAGAGCTCGACGTCCCGCAGCAGGGAACCCGCGAGCCATCCCGAGACGAGCGCGGCGAGCATCGCCGCCAGGCGGGTCACCGGATAGAACACGGCGAGCACCCGGCCCCGGTAGGCGGGGGGTGCGGCGGCGAGCAGCAGCGGTGCCATCGCGGTGTTCAGCATGGTGAGCGGGACGGCGAAGCAGAAGAGGAGGGCGACGCCCCCGACGAAGCCGGTCTGCCGCGAGTAGGCGATCAACAGGACCCCGCTGACCAGCAGGGAGATCCAGGTGGTGCGCCGCGCCCCGATCCACTGCACCACCCGTCCCGAGCAGAGCGCGCCGGTGATGCCGCCCAGCCCCATGGCCGTGCCGATGTAGCCGTAGAGCTCCGCGGGCGCGCCGAGGTTCTCGGTGAAGAAGAAGACGTTGAGGGTCTCCAGGGCTCCGACTCCGAGCTGTCCGATGACGGCCAGGGTCAGCAGGACGACCAGGAAACGGCTGCCGGCGAAGAAGCGCAGTCCGGCCACGAACTCCCCGCGCAGGCTCTTCCGTTCCACGGCGGGCTCCTCCGCGGCGGGCTCCTCCGTGCCGAGGGGCTCCGCGCCGTCGCGCCCGACCGTCACGGTCTCCCGCCGCGGCGCCCTCACGGCGCGGACCGCGAGGTAGGAGACCACGTAGGCCAGCGCGTTGCCGAACAGCGCCCACTGCACTCCGGCGGTGAAGAGCAGGGGGGCGGCCAGGGGTGGTCCGATGATCCAGGCCGTCTGACTGGTCGCCTGGGTGATGCCGGCGGCGCGGGCGCGGTCGGCCTCCCCGGTCACGAGGTCCGCGATGATCGCGAAGCGGGCGGGCGTGAAGAACTGGGCGGCCGCGTGGAGGGCCAGCACGGTGAGATAGATGAGCCCGAGCCAGGCGCCCACCGGGAGGGCCGAGGTGGGAAGGCAGGCGAAGAGGGCCAGCACCGCCACGAGGACGGCGCGCAGGGATTCCGTGCGGAGCATCGTGGCGCGTTTGTCCCAGCGGTCGACGAAGACCCCCGCCAGCGGCCCGATCACGAGGACGGCGGCACCGGTCGCCAGCAGGACCCCGCTGACCGCCATGGGAGCCCACGTCTCCCCCCGGGCGAGGTCGGTGGCCACCCAGAGGACCAGGGTGGTGCTGAAGACGGCGGCACCGACGGAGGAGACGGCCTGGCCGACCCACAGACAGGTGAAGTCCCGGTTGATGAGAATCGGACGCGGCATCACGGGAGCCTCTTCGACAGGACGATCAACGTCATGAGTGCGGTCACCAGGGTCGTGTGGTAGGCCTTCCGGAAGTCCTCGGGGGGTGGGTCGGAGTCCGCCGCGGCACGCGCCGCCGAACGCCCGGGGATCGCCCCGTCCGGCCGCTGGGCCCGTCGCAGACAGGACACCGCCGCGGTGCCCTCGGCCGTGCCCAGGGGATTCTCCCCCAGGATGTGCAGGGCGAGGAGGAGTTCCGCGGCCGGGTCCCACAGGTCGTGGGCCGCACAGTGGCGGAGCATCACGGCGATCAGCTCGCACGCGTGCCGCCGTTCGTCCGCGGTCAGGCCGGGGTCGGTCAGGCCGAAGTCGCCGAGGTAGAAGACGGCGTGGGTGAGGGCGTACGCCTCCGGCACGGCGAGTGGGGGGTGGTCCTCCGAGGCGCCGGTGGTCGCGGCGCGGAGGGTGACGGGCGGGCTTCGCCGGGCGAGTTCCGCGTAGGGCTCGATGCCGTGGGGGGCACCCGCCCTGTCCGCGTAGTAGCGGATCTCCAGGCGCTGGTAGGGCGACTTGCCCTCCGGGGCGAGGAAGTCGGGCGGCACCCGGTCGAGGGCGGCGCGGGTGAGTTCGACCCCACCGGCGCGCACGGCGATGGCGTCGGGGTCGCGACGCGACCACCGCGTCAGCCGTTCGGGGACCGAGGGGACCGGCCGGGTGGCCCGGGCCTCCGGCCGGGCGGGGCTCCCGGGGCCGAGCAGCAGCTCCCGCTCCCCGGGGGTGAGGAGGTCGCCGGCGCTCAGCGGGGTGTCGGGGTGGTCGGCGAACAGGCGCAGGGCGGCCACGGTGTGGTCGGCGATGCGGGCGACGGTCGCCGTGGTGAAGAGGTCCGGTCGGTGGACGAAGACCAGCTTCCGGCGTCCGCCCTCGTCCCGGACCTCCAGGGAGAGGTCGAACTTGGCGGTGGTCAGGTCGATGGGCTCGGGGGTGCCGACGGCCGCCCCCAGGGAGAAGCCGTCGCCGTCCCGGACCGTGGTGTGGGAGAACAGCACCTGCACCAGGGGGTTGCGCGAGAGGTCCCGTTCGGGACTCACCTCGTCCACCACGCGTTCGAAGGGCAGGTCCTGGTGGGAGAGCGCGCCGAGGACGCGGTCGCGGGTGTGCCGCAGCACCTCGTCCGGGGTGGGATCGCCGGGCAGGTCGGTGCGGATGACGAGCGTGTTGACGAAGAAGCCGACGAGCCGCTCGATCTCGGGACGCTCCCGGTTGGCGACGATCGTGCCGATCGCGATGTCGCTCTGGCCGCTGTGCAGGGCCAGCGCGGTGCGGAAGGCCGCCATGAGCGTCGTGTAGGGGGTGGTCCCGGCGCGACGACCGATCCGGGCGACCGCCTCGGACAGCTCCGGTGACAACTCGACCGTGTGGACCGCGCCGACGTGGGAGCGGGTCTCGGGGCGCGGGTGATCGGTGGGCAGTTCCAGCGGGGTGACGCCCGCGAGGGTGGAGCGCCAGTACTCCAGCGACGCGTCGTGGTCCGCCTCGCGCTGCCAGACGGCGTAGTCGGTGTAGTCGACGGGCAGCGGGGGCAGGACGGGGGTCCCGCCGCCGGCCCGGGCGCGGTGGAACTCCGCGAGGTCGCGCACCAGCACGTCCAGCGACCAACCGTCGGAGACGATGTGGTGCATGGCCAGCACCAGGACGTGCTCCTCGTGGCCGGCCCGGATCAGGGTGGCCCGGAAGGCCGGCTCGGCGGCGAGGTCGAAGGGGCGGAGGGCCGCTTCCCGGACCGCCCGGGCGACCGCCTCCCCGGGGTCCCCCGAGGGGCCCTCCGCGATCGGGTCGACCAGTTCCAGTCCGGCCCCGTCGGGCGGCAGGACACGCTGGGCGGGGGCGCCGTCGTGGTCGGGGAAGACCACCCGCAGCTGTTCGTGGCGGGCGACGAGGTCGCGGACGGCCCCGTCCAGGGCGGCGATGTCCAGCGGTCCGGTGAACCGCCAGGCGGCGGGCATCAGGTACTCGGTGCCGCCGGGGTCGAGCTGCTCCAGGAAGTACAGGCGCTGCTGGGCCGCGGAGAGCGGGGCCTCCCCGGTCCGGGGGGAACGGCGGGGGATGACGGCCCGCTCCGGGCCGTCGGTCCGGCCGCGGAGCCGCTGTTCCAACAGGCGTCGGGCGGCCGGGGAGAGGTCACCGCGGGTGATCGGGGCGGGAGCGACCCGGGGAGTGGTCATGACGTGTCTTCCCATCTGTCTCGGGAGGCGATCGGGTTACTCGACGGTGAGGGAGAGGTCGATCTCGTCCTCGCTCATGGCGGCGATCTGTTCGAGGAGTTGGCGCTCCACCTCGGCGGCGAGTCGCTCGACCGTGGGATGTTCGAAGATGTCGCGGACGCGGATGGGGCAGTCGAACGCGGCCCGCAGGCGGGAGGCGGTGGCCACGGCGCGCAGGGAGTGGCCGCCCAGGACGAAGAAGTCGTCGTGGACCCCCACCTCGGTCACGCCCAGCACCTCGGCCCAGATCTGCGCGGTCACCGTCTCGGTGGGGGTGCGCGGGGCGGTGAAGGCGGTCGG
>NZ_VKHS01001487.1 GCF_014141525.1 Streptomyces calidiresistens | reverse complement strand
GGGTGTCGTAGCCGGTGCAGGAGGCGACGGCCAGCAGGCCGACCGCGTCGGCGTCCAGGTCGGCCGCCTCCAGCGCGGCGGCCACCGCGCGCCGGCCCAGCGGTGGCGCCTCGACCGCGTACCGGCTCATCCGCTCGGCGGTGGTCCAGTGGGTCGGCGGCTCGGTGAGCGGGTTGACCACGGTGTGCCGACGGGTGACCCCCGCCGACGCGAAGATCCGCCGGGCGAGTCGGCTGTCGGCGAAGTGCTCCCGGAAGAAGTCCTCCCACAGACGGTCCTGGGAGATCGGCTCGGGCACCGCCACCCCGATG
>NZ_VKHS01001486.1 GCF_014141525.1 Streptomyces calidiresistens | reverse complement strand
CGCCCCGGGGGTGGGGCGGGGTGTCAGGAGACGAGGTGGTCGAACTCCCCGTCCTTCACTCCGCGCAGCAGGGCCTCGACCTCGGCCCGGGTGTAGACGAGGGCGGGGCCCTCGGGGAACCGGGAGTTACGCAGCGCAACATCTCCGCTCGGTAGAAGGGCGAACTCGGCACAGTTGCCCTGTCCGTTGCTGTAGCTGCTCTTGATCCAGGCCACGTCCCGCAGGTGTGCGGCGGCCTCGTGGTGCGCCTCGGTCACAGGCTTCTCCCCGGTCGTTACGAGAGCGGTACCCGAGCCCCGGACGGGTGTGGGACTCAACTCGCGGGGATCATAACCCTGTTCATATGCATATGCACGGACGGATGCACGTGCACACCCGTGGGTCGTCGGTCGGTCACCCCGGGTGGGAACGGCACGAAACGCTCCGCTTCGCCCGATCCTCCTCCCCGGGAGCGGAGGGAGGGCCTCCACCCCCTCTCGGGAGCGGGCCGGGGCACCGCCGGCGATCTTACCCAGAGTGACGTTCGTCCGGCCTCCCGGGGGTGGGACACGCGGGGGGGCCGGCCC
>NZ_VKHS01001485.1 GCF_014141525.1 Streptomyces calidiresistens | reverse complement strand
GCTGTGTATAAGAGACAGCGCCTGCTCGCCGACCACGCCCCGGCCGCCGCCCGGGAGCTCGACGGCATCGGGTACGCCTCCATGGCCCTGATCACCGTGGCGCTGCGCCGCTCCGACCTCGACCGCCCCCTGCCGGGCAGCGGCTTCCTCGTCCCCGCCGTCGACGGCCGCTTCATCAAGGCATCCACCTTCTCCAGCGGCAAGTGGGAGTGGGCGGGCCGGCACCCGGAGCTGTACCTGCTGCGGGCCTCCGTCGGCCGCCACGGCGACCCCGGCGCAGTGGCCGTGGACGACGCCGATCTCGTGAAGGGCGCCCTGGCCGACCTGCGCGACGCCGTCGGCCTGACCGCCGCGCCGGTGGCCTCCGTCGTCACCCGCTGGATCGACGGCCTGCCGCAGTACGCCCCCGGTCACACCGAGCGGATCGACCGCGTCCGCCGCGCCGTCGCCCACCTCCCCGGCCTGCGGGTGTGCGGTGCCGCCCACGGCGGCGTCGGCATTCCCGCCTGCGTCGCCGACGCCCGGGCCGCCGTCGCGGACCTGCTGCGCGCCGCCCCGCCGCCCCC
>NZ_VKHS01001484.1 GCF_014141525.1 Streptomyces calidiresistens | reverse complement strand
GGCGGGAGGGCACCTGGTCACGCCTGAAGGCGTGCGAGGCGACGGACTGCCGGTGGGCCTACTACGACCGCAGCCCGGCAGGTCGGCGCCGGTGGTGCTCCATGCGGGTGTGCGGCAGTCGCGCCAAGATGCGGGCCTACCGGGCCCGCCGGCGCGACGGCCGGGAGGCTCCCGACGGGCCGTAAGGGCCGGTCGGGGTACCTCCATTCCCCGAACGGACGTGAGGCACGTCGCACCGGAAATCGACGATTCGTGTCGGTGGCGGGGTTTAACCTCGAAGACATGCCGACCGAATCCGCATCGCTTCCGGGCAGCCCCAGCGGGGCTCGGACGACCGCTGCGACCACCGACGCGGCAGCGGCCAACGAAGCCATCCGCGCCTATGTGCGCCGGCACGGAGCCCGTCCCTGGGGCGCCGCCGAGCGCGCCGAGCTCGGCCGGCTCTACGCCACCTGGCGCGCCGCCGTCAAAGAGGGCCTCGGCGCCGCGGCCTGACACCGCCGGCTCCACAGGGGACCCCTGACCGGGCACCGCCCCGGTCCCGCCGCTCCCCCGGCCCGTCGTCAC
>NZ_VKHS01001483.1 GCF_014141525.1 Streptomyces calidiresistens | reverse complement strand
CGTGATGGGGACGCAGCGCCGGGTTGCTAATGGAGGTTTGCGCGGGGCCTAGCTACTGGTTCTAGGCATTCCGTGCGCCTTGGGTAGTTGAGAAACTGTCAGCACATTTGTACGGAAGTTACCCCTACCGCTCCCGTTCGTGGTTTTATATGCTCATGCTGAATGTTTCGCGTCATATGAGACGCTGTCTCGTTTTGATTATCGCGCCCCTCTTACTGCTTGCCGGGTGCGCAAAATTTGATACTGCCATGGAGATCAAGGATGAGAATCACGTCCACCTCAAAAGTACGGTTGGTGTCTCCAAGTCAATAGCCAGTACGTCGGCTGGCTCCCTCGCCTCTGAGTTTTCCGACTGCAACAACTCGAAGGGGTCCGCCGGTACCGGCTCGGACGGCACGGTCGAGAAGTTCGAGGACAATAGTTACATCGGGTGCATCATTGCCGGGGAGACCACCGCTGCTGATCTCAACAAAGAGGATGGCATGCAGATCACCTTCGACAAAAACAAGGTGTCTTTCAAGATGACCTCGGACTTGTTCCGCGATAGCGGGCGCTCCGACCGTACTC
>NZ_VKHS01001482.1 GCF_014141525.1 Streptomyces calidiresistens | reverse complement strand
ACCCGGGGTCCAGCCGAGAGCCACGAGAGTGCCGAACATCCGAATGGTCCCGCACGTGAGCGTCGCCCGATGAACAACGACAACGAGATCGCCGGTGACGCCAGTCAGATCCCGCATCTGATGCCACCGGTGCCCGCGCGTCCCTCGGCGGTGGCCGATTTCGTCGCCCTGGCCCGTCGCGCCGCCCGCGACCGGGCCCGCTGGGAACCCCTCGTCCGCTACGACCCGGTGAGCCGCTGGTACCACCGGCTGGACGCCGGCCCCGGCCACGAGGTGTGGCTCCTGGGCTGGCTGCCGGGGCAGGGCAGCGGTCGCCACACCCACGGCGCCTCCTCCGGGGTGTGGACCGTCCTGCGCGGCGCCCTCACCGAGCGGACCGGCACGACCGGCAGCGGCGCCCGACTCGCGACGCCGGGCACGCTGTACCTGACGGCACCGGACAGTCCGCACGAGGTGACCAACGACACCCTCGAACCGGCGGTCAGCCTGCACGTGTACTTCCCCGGCCTCACCGAGATGCCGATGCTGCCCGCCGACCCCGCCCGCACCGGAGCGGTCTCTTAAACACATCTGAC
>NZ_VKHS01001481.1 GCF_014141525.1 Streptomyces calidiresistens | reverse complement strand
CCCGCCCGTCCTCCAACCACACCACCCCGTCCGCCCGGGCGGCGGTGCGCGGCCGGTGGGCCACCACCAGCCGGGTCCGCCCCCGCCCGACCTCCTCCAGCGCCCGTTCCACCCGGTTCCCGGTGACGGCGTCCAGGCCGGAGGTCGCGTCGTCCAGCACCAACAGACGCCCCCGATGGACGAACGCCCTCGCCAGCCCGATGCGTTGGGCCTCCCCACCGGACAGCGGGGCCTCCGCGCACGGCGTGTCGTACCCCTCGGGCAGCGCCCGCAGGAAGCCGTCCGCGCACGCCGACCGGGCCGCCGCCACGATCCGCTCCCGCGACGGCGGGGACGGCCCCAGCCCGATGGCGTCCGCCAGGGTTCCCGACACCAGCGCCGGCCGCTCGAACGCCCACCCCACCTCGCGCCGCAACACCGCCGGCGCCACCTCCGCCACCGGCACCCCGTCCAGCAACACCTCGCCCCCGTCCGGCACCACCAGGCCCCCCGCCACGGCCGCCAGAACCGACTTCCCCGACCCCGACCGTCCCACCACCGCCGTCGTCGAGCCACCGGGCAACTCCAGATCCACCC
>NZ_VKHS01001480.1 GCF_014141525.1 Streptomyces calidiresistens | reverse complement strand
CCGCCCCGCCCCCGCCACGGCCACCGACACCGAACGCTCCGCCCGGCGCCTGCGGCTGCTGCGCACCGCCCACCTGACCACCCCGCTCCTGACCGGCAGCGCCCTCTACCTCACCGCCCCCCTCCTGACCGGTGCCGCCCCGTGGTGGCAGTACGCCGCCCCCGCCGCCTGGGCCGCCGTGATGGCCGCCGCCGCGCCCATCACCCGCGCCCCCGGCCGACGCCGCCGACGACGGCGCGAGGAGCTGCTGGCCGACCTGGAGCGCCTGGCCGAACTCCCCGACACCACCACCGGCGACAGCAGTGACATCGAAACGGTCCCGGCGCCGCGGACCTACCCCGAGCTGCTGGCCCGCTACTGGGACCTCTCCGAGGTCGCCCCCGGCACCCGCCTGGTCAACATTCGACAGTTCGACCCGGCCCGCCCGGACTTCACCGCCGAAGTCCTCGCCGCCCCGGGCAAGGCCGTGCCCCGGATCAGCCCCGCGCAGTTGGCGGCGGTGTGGGACATGCCCGAGGGCAGCGTCACCCTCACCCCCGCCCCCGGCCACGGCCCCGGACACATGCGGCTGATCGCC
>NZ_VKHS01001479.1 GCF_014141525.1 Streptomyces calidiresistens | reverse complement strand
CGTCAGATCTGCATCAGAGACAGCCCGCCCCGGCGCCGCTTCAGGCCGCGAGCCCTCCGATCGCCACGCCCAGCAGCGCGCCCATCGCCAGGAACGGCCCCATGCAGAACTCCGTCCGCCGCCCCGCTCCCCGCGCGATCACCAGGAAGAGCGCGTAACCGGCCGCGAGGAGGAACCCGGCGAACACGCCGGTCAACAGGACGTCCCATCCGTACCAGCCCAGAGCCGCGCCGAGGGCGGGAGCCAACTTCACGTCCCCCAGCCCCATTCCGGCCGGACTGATCAGCGCCAACACGAAGAAGACCCCCGCCAACACCGCCGCCCCTCCCAACGCCCGGGGCCAGGAGCCCTGCCCGCCGGGCACCAGCGCCGCGATCCCCGTACCGAGCACCGCGAGTGCCCCGAGGGGAAGGGTGAGGACGTCCGGCAGCCGGAGCACCGCGATGTCCACCGCGGCCAGGACCGTCGCGCCCGGCACCAGGAGCAGCCAGACCACCGTCTCGGGGGTGGGACCGCAGGCGGCGGCGAGCAGGGCCGCGCACGCCGCTCCCGCCAGCGCGGGACGGAGGGGGCCGGGAC
>NZ_VKHS01001478.1 GCF_014141525.1 Streptomyces calidiresistens | reverse complement strand
GGGACACGGGCGGGCCCCGGCGAACACCGGCCCGCGCGACGCCGTCCACCGTCGGGGCCCGGGAGCCGCCCGCCGGCGGGGCCACCGCGAAGGAACGCGGCACGCCACGGGGCGGCCGAGGGCGCCGGGAACGGGATCGAGGACACCAGGGGGTACATCCGATGATCGAGGACCGCGAGGGGGGCCGGGGGGCCGCGCCCCGCCGTTGGTTGGTGATCAACGCGGGGATCGCCGCCGCGGTCCTCTCCGCCTCGGTGGGGGTGGAGACGGCGCGCGGGGGGTTCACCCCGCTCGGTGGGGTGGTCGCGGTGGTGTGCGGCGTGACGGTCGTCGCCGGCGTTTTCCTGCTGGGGGCCCGCCTGATGAGCGCCTGGCGACGGGGGGCACCGGGCCCGGACCGACCCGTCGGCGGGTCGGAGCCCGGGTGGCGGCCCCGCGCGGAGGGCGCCGTGCCCGGTCCCGGTACCGGTGGTGACCGCCCGCCGATGTGACGGTCACCGGGGGGCGGGGACGTTGATCGACACGTCGGCCCCCCGTAGCGTCGACCAACGTGTTCGAACCACGTTGGTCGACGCTACGG
>NZ_VKHS01000148.1 GCF_014141525.1 Streptomyces calidiresistens | reverse complement strand
TCGTCGAGGTCGTCGGGGGTGGGCGGGCCGTTGCGGGTGTGGATGCGCTGCCGCAGGTCGGCGTTGTGCAACAGACCGATCTCCCGGTTGTTGACCATCTCGTGTTCCTGACGCTCGCGCAGCGCCTCCACCGTCAACCGGATCTGCTCCTGCAGTTGGTTCATCGGCTCGTTGTAGAGATCGGCCACCCGGGTGTGCACCCGCAGCACCGTCTGCGCGACGCTCAACTCGTACTCGCGCGGGGCCAGGTCGTAGTCCACGAAGGTCCCCGGCAACTCCGGCTCCCCGTGGTGACCGGAGGCCAACTCGATCTCCGCCTCGCCCTCCGCGGTGCGGCCGGACAGCGAGGCGGAGGCCCGCTCCAGGTGCGAGGCGAGGGAGGGGGAGCGTTGCAGCACCGCACGGAAGTGGTCGCGGGGCAGCAGCAGTACGGTGCCGCCGGTCAGCGAGGTGAGGGAGAACTCCCGGGAGCCGGGCTCCTGCGCCCCTCCCCCGGCCAGCACCCGGTCGTCCACGAAGTCCCCGTCGGCGACCACTCCCAGCTCGGTCTCGGAGTCGTAGGGGCCGCTGGTCCGACGGCCGAGCTTGCCGTGCGCCACCAGGACCACCGAGTCGGCCGGGGAGCCCGCCTCGAAGATCACCTCCCCGGCGGCGAAGTCGCGCTGGACGCAGCCGTCGGCCAACTCCCGGAGGACCTCCGGGTCCTCGTACCCCCGCAACAGGGGCAACTCGGTGAGCTCGGCGGGGATGACCCGCACCCGCGCGCCGGTGGAGACGAATTCCACCCGCCCGTTGCCCAGCGTGTGCCCGAGCCGTCGGTTCACCCGGAAAGCGCCTCCGGAGACCTGGACCCAGGGAAGCACCCGGAGCAGCCACCGGGAGGTGATGCCCTGCATCTGCGGGGGCGTCTTGGTGGTGGAGGCCAGAGTGCGAGCGGCTTCCGTCGCCAGACTGAGCCGGGCCCGATCCGCCCGCCCCTCGGATGTCGGTTCGACCGAGGTCGCCATAATGGAATGCCCGCCTTTCCTCCGACCCGGGGCCGGAGATGAATTCCCTGTGCGCGAACGCGGGGCGCGAACGCACGGAAAAGGTAACGACCCCCGAAGCGCGAGGGCAATCACTCAAAAGTGAAAGGGAATTCGGGAATTGTTCGGAATGCCGAGGGGTATCGTCATTCCCCTCGCCCCCGGGGACCCGTCGCCACGGAAGCGATCCCGGGGACCGCGTCCTCCCGTCCACCGACCGTCCGCCGTCCCCGCCGACCGCCCCGGGGAGCGGGCCATCCGGTCATTCCATCGGCCCGGTGCGCGCTACCGTGGTGCCCCATCACCCGCGGCCGCGTCACGCGTCCGCGCTGATCCGCCGATCGACCGACTGGGGCACGACACGCGATGGCAGAGGGTTCCGTACAGGTGACGCACACCGGCAGTTCCCGCTGGCGGCGGCGAACCGCCTCCTACCCCACGGTCGCCGAGGCGTTGTCGGTCGCCGGCGACGGGGACGTCCTGGTCCTCTCGTCGGGCGTGTACCGGGAGAACGTGGTGCTCTCCGGGGCCGTCACCCTCCGGGGCCCCGGGGCACCCGGTGACGCACCCGCCCGCATCGCCCCGCCCGAGGGGGTGCCGCTGACCGTGCGGGGGCCCGCCACCGTCAGCGGCCTGCGGGTGGAGGGTCAGGACGTCACCGCCCCGGCCGTCCTGGTGGAGAACAGCAGCCCGGAACTGGCCCGCCTGCGGGTGCACACCTCCTCCGCCGCCGGGATCGAGGTGCGCGGCGGGGCCCGCCCGACCGTGCGCGGGTGCACCGTGGACAACCCCGCCGGCACGGGCATCTCCGTCTCCGAGGAAGCGGGGGGCCTGTTCGAGGACTGCGTCGTCTCCGCCGGGCGGGTGGGCGTGGCGGTGCGCGGTCCGGCCCATGTGCGGCTCGAGGGGTGTCGCGTGGAACGGGCCGAGGGGGCCGGGTTGGCGGTCACCGGAGCGGAGGCCGCGGTGGACGCCGCCCGGTGCTCCTTCTCCGGCGTCCGCGGTCCGGGGGTGCGGCTCGCCGACCGGGCGACCGCGCATCTCGGGGAGTGCAGCATCTCCGGCACGACCGGCGACGGCGTCACCATGGAGGGCGGGGCCGTTCTCACCCTGGCCGACGGTGCGATCACCGACGTCCCGGAGAACGGTGTGGACCTGCGGTCGCGTTCCGTGTTGACCCTGGTGCGCTCGACCCTCTCCGGGTTCGGCCGCAACGGGCTGTCGGTGTGGGACCCGGGTACCCACGTGGACGCGCACCACTGCGAGATCTCCGGTGGGACCGGCGAGTACCCGGCGGTGTGGGTGAGCGACGGCGCCACGGCGGTGCTGGAGTCCTCCCGCCTGCACCATGTCCCCGACGCACTCTTCGTTCTCGACCCGGGCTCCCGGGCGGACGTGGTGGACAGCGAGATCCGGGACGTGCGCGGTTCGGCCGTCTCGGTGAGCGACGGCGCGGCGGTGCGGCTGGACTCCTGCCGGTTCGAGGACGTCGGCACCGCCATGTGGTTCCGCGATCCCGGCAGCGGGGGCACGGTGACCGGCTGCACCGTCCGCGGGGTCACCACCGGTGTGATCGTCAGCAAGGAGGCCGATCCCTCGATCTCCGACTGTTCGGTCACCGACCCGTCCGAGGCCGGGTTCTACGTCTCCGCCGCCGGTCGGGGCGTCTTCGAGGATTGCCGGGTCACGGGCTCCCGGGGGTACGGCTTCCACGTCACCGAGGGCAGCCGGGCGACCCTGCGGGGGTGCCGTACCGAGCGCTGCGCCCGCGGCGGGTACGCGGTGGCCGAGGGGGCGGCGGAGGTGAGCGGCTGTCGCAGCGACGAGAGCCACGCCCGGGACACGGTCCCGGCCCTCGCACCGGCCGCCACCTCCGGAGCCGGTGGCGCCGGTGGCGCCGGTGGGGAACCGGTCGGTGGCCTGTTGATGCCCTCGCCCGAGGCGTTGCCGTCCCCCGGAAGGAGCGGAGGGGCCCCGGTCCCCCCCGCCGAAAGCGGTGCCACCGGCGCGGCGGACACCGCCCGGGGGGACGCCCCGGGCGGGGGCACCGGCGCCCCGGACGTCCGGGACCCCGAGGAGGTGCTGGGCGAGCTGGAGCGGCTGATCGGCCTGGAGACCGTGAAGCGGGAGGTGCGGGCGCTGATCGACATGATCGAGGTCGGGCGGCGTCGGGAACGGGCGGGGCTGAAGGCCGCCTCGGCCCGCCGCCACCTGGTCTTCACGGGGTCCCCGGGAACGGGCAAGACGACCGTCGCCCGGCTGTACGGCGAGATCCTGGCCTCCCTGGGGGTGTTGGAGCGCGGCCACCTGGTCGAGGTCTCCCGGGTCGATCTCGTCGGGGAGCACATCGGCTCCACCGCGATCCGCACCCAGGAGGCCTTCGACCGGGCGCGCGGCGGCGTGCTGTTCATCGACGAGGCGTACGCCCTCTCCCCCGAGGACGCCGGCCGGGACTTCGGCCGGGAGGCGATCGACACCCTGGTGAAGCTGATGGAGGACCACCGGGACGAAGTGGTGGTCATCGTCGCCGGTTACACCGCCGAGATGGATCGCTTCCTGGCGGTCAACCCCGGGGTCGCGTCCCGCTTCTCGCGCACCATCACCTTCACCGACTACTCGCCGGGGCAGTTGCTGAGCATCGTGGAACAGCAGGCCGCCGAGCAACAGTACGGTTTGGCCAAGGGGACCGACGCGGCGCTGATGACCTACTTCGCCGCCGTACCGCGCGGCCCCGCCTTCGGCAACGGGCGCACCGCCCGGCAGACCTTCGAGGCCATGGTGGAACGGCACGCCGGGCGGGTGGCCCGGCTGGAGGATCCCACCACGGAGGATCTGACGCTGCTGCTGCCGGAGGACCTCCCGCCCCGACCGTGACCCGGGGCCGGGACCGCGGTCCCGGCCCCGGGTGCCCCGCGCCGGTCGGCCCGCGGGTCGACCGGGCGCCGGGGCCCCTCAGGGGCCGTCCCCCTCCCGGCCCGCGGGTGGGTCGGGGACGGTGGTGGTGTCCCCGTCCACCGCCCCCCGACGGCTCGACGGGACGCCCGGCGCCGCCTCCGGGGCGGTGCCGGTGGCCGGGTCGGCGCCGGCCTCCCCGACCAACAGGGCGTGCAGCCGCGCCCGTTCCAGCCGGTAGGCGGGATCGTCCGCGTAGTCGCCGTGTCCCAGGAGGGGAGCGGGCAGCGGACTGAGCAGGTTGCGACCGTAGTGACGCGGGTCCAGCAGGGCCCCCCGGTCCACCGGCGGGTCGTCCCCGGTCACCCGCACCGGTCCGCCGATGGGGTCGGTCTCCCTCCACAGGTTGCGCCAACAGCGCAGGTCGTCGCGGAGCGAGCGCAGCGCGGTGGGTCCGAAGTACCGGGGGAACCAGCGCCCGTACAGGCGGTGCAGCGGGGAACCGTGGGTGAGCAGGGCGACGCGGCTGCGGGTCGGCGCGTCCAACTGCCACACGGCGGCGGCCGCCAGGACGCTGCCCTGGGAGTGGCCGGAGATGACGATCCGTCCGCCCGTGAGGTCCACCCAGGTGCCCATCCGCCAGGTCAGGTCGGGAACGGCCCGCTCGGCGTAGCAGGGTGGGGCGAAGGGGTGGGCGGCACGGGGCCAGAAGGTGCCCACGTCCCAGAGGATGCCCACCGTGCGGCGGGCGGCGGGATCGCGGTAGGCGCGGCGTCCCATGGCGACCAGGACCACGACCCCTATCCCCATGCTCCAGGAGCCCACCGCCTGGGAGAGGGCGGCGAAGCCGGAGACGGCCCCGGGGCCGCCCTCGACGGCCGCGGCGGGGGTGACCCCGGTCAGCCCCGCGCCCAGCGCCGCCCCGGCCCCCAACAGCAGGGACGCGATCACCAACGTCCCGAACATCCCCGGCGCGCGGTCGGTGAGCCGGGCCCGGGCGACCGCGGAGGCCAGATGGGTGGTGCGCACCTCGTGGGGACGCCGGCGCTCCTCGGGGTAGTGGCCGAGGACGCCGTCGACGAGCCGTCGGCCCTCCAGGTGGGTGCGGATCGCCACCACGAGGGCGAGCACGGCCATCACGCACAGCAGGGCGGGGAGGGTCGCGGCCTGCCAACTGTGCAGGACGGGGGGACCGGTCAGGACCCCCGGGCCGGCGAGGGTGGAGTGGGGATCGAGCCAGTCGGCGAACCGGGCGGCGACACCGCCGGTGAGCACTCCGCCCAGCGCGCAGCCCAGGAGGGCGGCGGCGGGGCCGCCGAGGCCCCCGAGAACCCCGCGGTCGCTGCGGGGGGCGGCCCGGTGCAGGCGGACCGCCACCGCCGCCAGGCAGATCAACAACACGAGTTGGATCGCGGTGACGGCCGGGAAGCCCCAGGAGGCGGGATGGGCTCCGGTGCTCTCGAAGCCGCCGCGCACCGGCACCGAGTGGATCAGGCAGAGCAGCAGCAGGACCAGGCAGGCCACGGGAAGGGCGGTGACGTACCGGGGAAGCGGCCGCACGTCCCGGTCGATCTCGGTGCGTCCGGCACGCACCACTATCCGGATGACCACCGCGCCCAGCACCGTGCCGACGCCGGCGAGCACCAGACCGATCGGGAGCAGGTGCGGCGTGCCGGCGGGCGAGAGATCGCGGACCAGCGACCCGGTGAGCAGCACGGTGGCGATCGTCAGGAGCCCGGCGGCGGTGTGCGCGGCCCGCAGCCGCCCCACCACGCCGCGCCCGTACCAGAAGCCGGGCAGCCCCAGTTGGGCCCCCCGCCCGCCGTCGGCGCGCAACCGCACGGGGGGATAGGCGGACTCGTAGGCGCTCCAGGTCCGGCGGGAGAGCCACCACAGCAGACCGACCAGCAGGGTCGGCAGGGCGGAGGCGAGGGCGAGGCGTCGGCCGGGGTGGGCCCACCAGCCGCCCGGCTCGGCAAGGAAGCGGAACCATGTGCTGCGGTCCGCGCACAGCGGGGCGGCGGCGCACTGCCAGGCGAGCAGATCCATGGTCACCACGCACGCGCCCGCGACCAGCAGCACCGTCAGCGAGAGGGCGGTGAGTCGGATGAGGACGTCGTAGCAGCGGTGGGAACGGCCGTGGCCGGGGGCGGCCGGGCGCATCCAGTGCGCCATGTTGACGATCATGAAGGGCAGGAGCAGCAGCCACAGGGCGCGCGCGCCGTTGCCGGAGGTGAGGTTGGACCAGGTGTACGCCTCGCGGACCGGTCGCTCGTCGTCCCAGGGCCGGTCCACGAGGTCGTCGGCCGCCCGGTGGATGGCCGCGGTGCGATCGCCGGTGACCCGGACGGCTCCCGGATTGCCCAGCATCTCCTGCGGGGTGGCCCCGCCGACGCCGTGGACCAGGAGTTCCAGTGCGGGGACGGGTCGGCGCCGGGGCCCCGGGGCGGCGCCGCCCCGGGGAGCGGCGCGACGGCGCGGTCCGGGGACCGGGCCGTCCGGTCCCCCGGGATCGGGATGTTCGGGTAGGGACGACATCGTTCGCGGCTCCCCTCCGTCGTGGGGGCGCCGGGACGCCACGGCTCCCGGTGCTCCCCGACGGGACTCGGCTGGACTCCCTGTGGGTTCGGCCCGACTCGGCCGGTGGGACACCCTCGTCCGGTGGCGGGACGGAAGGGTCGGCCGCGGATCGGGAACCCGGGCCGGGGTCGGTGGGGGGACCGGGGTGCCGGGTGTCCCGCCGCACCCCGGGTGATCCGACGGACCGTCACGGTAACGCACGACGGCCGTCGAAGGTCACGGTGCACGACGGCGCATCGGCCGCCGGACGTGGGAGGATGATCGACGGCCCCGGGGCGGGGACGGCGGGGCCGGGAGAGCGGGACGACGCGGAGCCGGACGGAGTCCGGGAGACAGGGAGGCGACGGTGGGTGAGACGGTGAGCGGCCCCGGGGGCACGACCGGTGGCGGTGCTCCTGGGGCGGCTTCCCTCCCCGGGGTCGATCAGCAGAACCTGCTGGCCGGCCAGCGGCGGGCGCTCATCCTGGAGGAGGTGCGCCGACGGGGCGGGGTGCGGGTCAGCGAGCTGACCCGGCTGCTCCAGGTGTCCGACATGACGGTGCGGCGGGACCTGGACGCCCTGGCCCGGCAGGGCGCCCTGGAGAAGGTCCACGGCGGGGCCGTGCCGGTGGTGGAGGGGCGCACCCACGAGCCGGGGTTCGAGGCGAAATCGGGGTTGGAACAGTCGGCCAAGCGGGGGATCGCCCGGGCGGCGGCGGCCCTGGCGTCCCCCGGCAGCGCCGTGGCGCTCTCCGGTGGCACGACGACCTGGGCGGTGGCCGGGGAGTTGGTCGACCTGCCGGATCTGACCGTGGTGACCAACTCGGTGCGGGTGGCGGACGTCTTCCACGCGGCGGCCCGGACGCCGGAGGGCGGCACGACGACGGTGGTGCTCACCGGGGGTGTGCGGACCCCGTCGGACGCCCTGGTCGGCCCGGTGGCGGACGCCGCGATCGGCTCCCTCCATTTCGACCTGCTGTTCCTGGGGGTGCACGGCATCTCGGCGGAGGCCGGTCTGTCCACCCCCAACCTGGCGGAGGCGGAGACCAACCGGCACTTCATCCGTTCCGCCCGCAGGGTGGTGGTGGTCGCCGACCACACCAAGTGGGGCACCACGGGGTTGAGCACCTTCGCCGCCCTCGACGAGGTGGACGTGCTGGTGACCGACGGCGGGTTGTCCGACGAGGCACGGGCGATCCTGGAGGATCGGGTGCCCGAGGTGGTGATCGCGCCGGTGGCGGCGGTCTGAGCCGGCTCGCCGCCGTCGCCGGTGCGCTTCCGGCCGGTCAGCCGACGCCGCCCTCCTCCCACGGGCCGCCGTCGAGGAAGGCGCGCATGACCGCCCGGTAGGGCTCGATGTCCAGTCCCTGTCGGAGGGTCCACTCGTCGGAGTGGTAGCGGTCCAGGTAGCGGTCCCCGGGATCGCACAGCAGGGTGACCACCGAGCCCTGCCGTCCGGCGGCCCGCAGCCCGGCCACGATCCGCAGCGCGGCCCACAGGCCGGTGCCGGTGGAGCCGCCCGCCCGCCGGCCGGTCACCTCGGCGAGGACGCGGACGGCCGCGACCGAGGCGGCGTCGGGGACCTTCATCATCCGGTCCACCGCGCCGGGCAGGAAGCTGGGTTCCATGCGGGGGCGGCCGATGCCCTCGATCCGGGAGGCCCCGGCGCTGGTGGCGTCCGGGTCCCCGGAGACCCAGCCGTCGAAGAAGCAGGAGTTCTCCGGGTCGGCGACGCACACGCCGGTGTCGTACCGCATCCAGCGCACGTAACGGGCGATGGTGGCCGAGGTGCCGCCGGTGCCGGCGGTGGCGACGATCCAGGCGGGGACGGGATGTCGCTCCAGCGCCAACTGGGCGAAGATCGACTCGGCGATGTTGTTGTTGCCGCGCCAGTCGGTGGCACGTTCGGCGTGGGTGAACTGGTCCATGTAGTGGCCGCCGGTCTCCTCCGCCAGCCGGGCGGACTCCCGGTACACCGCGCCGGGGTCGTCCACCAGGTGACAGCGACCGCCGTGGAACTCGATCAGCCGCGTCTTCTCGGCGCTGGTGGAACGCGGCACCACGGCGATGAAGGGCACCCCGATGAGGTGGGCGAAATACGCCTCGGACACCGCGGTGGAGCCGCTGGACGCCTCGATGACCGGTCGGTCGGGACGGATCCAACCGTTGCACAGCCCGTGGAGGAACAACGACCGCGCCAGGCGGTGCTTGAGGCTGCCGGTGGGGTGGGTGGACTCGTCCTTGAGGTACAGGTCGATACCCCACCGGGCGGGGAGCGGGAAGGAGAGCAGGTGGGTGTCGGCGCTGCGGTTGGCGTCGGCCTTCACCAACCGGATCGCCTCGTGCACCCAGCGGCGCAGTTCGGGATCGCTGCGATCGACGTCGCGGGTCGCCCGAACGGCGGTCCCCGGGGGACGGGGAGCCGGGGCTCTGTCTCTTATACACAACTGA
>NZ_VKHS01001477.1 GCF_014141525.1 Streptomyces calidiresistens | reverse complement strand
CCCGCACCCGCACGCCCACCCCGGCGCGGCCCACCCGTGGCCGCACCACGGGCCGCCGGCACCCGGCGGCCCGCCGCCGATCTACGTCGACGGCGCGCTGGTGGACCCCCGCCTGCCGCTGGCCGACTCGCCGCTGCGCGAGGGCACCGTCGTCAGCCTCCACACCCCCGACGGCTGCCCACCCGGCGAGCCCAACGGCTTCGTCGAGCTGCGGGTGGTCGGCGGCCCGGCGGCCGGCGCGGTGCACCGACTGGGTGTCGGCCGGATCGACATCGGTTCGGCCCCCGGCACGGCGGTGCGGATCGCCGACCCCACCCTGGCCGGTCGGGCACTGACCCTGCGCGTCAACGCCGAGGGCTCGTGCACCGTCGTCGTCCACGGCGGTGCCGAGGTCCGGATCGACGGCGCGGAGCCGGAGCCGGACACCGAACGCGTCCCCTGGCCCCTGGGCGGTCAACTCGCGATCGGCGACACGCTGCTGGAGGTCGCCCCCTACTACCCGCCGGACGCCGCGCTGCGGCCCTCCGAGGACGGCGCCGGCCTGGACTACAACCGCCCCCCGCGCCTGATCCCTGTCTCTT
>NZ_VKHS01001476.1 GCF_014141525.1 Streptomyces calidiresistens | reverse complement strand
CCCCGGGAGCGACCGGGGAGCGGGGGCAGTCGCCGGTGGTCCCGGTCGCGGAAGGTGTCGGCCGGCTCGGGCGGGCGGCGACAGCGGGGGAGAGGAAGCCGGTGCAGCCGGGCGCGGGTGGGGAGGGCGCTTTCCGTATCGGCTCGGGTGCCGGTGCGATGTCTCCCGTCGCCCGGCCGGTGGCGGATCTCATGCCCCCACGTTCCTCCCGCGAATCGGGTTCGGAGGCATTTCCCGCACGCTCTCACTCGAAGGAGTGAAGTGCTGGTGGAACTCGTGATTCCGAGCCGCGGGATGTGTCGTAACGGGTGCGGATGGCTCCGGCGGATGGTGGTGAAGGGTCGGGCTTCGGAGAGGGTCCGGTCGGTCCGCCGGGACGGGAAGGGGCCGGGAAGTGGGAGAGGGACCGCGCGGGAGGAAAGCACGAAAGGAGGTGAGGCCGGGTCCGGCGCCCGGGGCGGAGGTCGAGCGGAAAGGAGGTGGAGCCGAAGGGAAGCAGGGCGGAGGAGGAGAGGGGGAGCGGAAGGGGACGTGAGAGAGCCGGGGCCGTGGGCCCGGGGTGAGAAGGAGGCGGGGAGGGGTTGAG
>NZ_VKHS01001475.1 GCF_014141525.1 Streptomyces calidiresistens | reverse complement strand
CTCGCGGGCTCGGAGAGGTGTAGAAGAGACAGTGCTCCGTATAGCGTGCGGGGCGGTTGCCGACCCGTGCCGCCCCCGGGCCGGCCCCGGCTCCGTGCCCGCTTCACCACCGACCGGAACCCCGAGGAGACCCTTGTGACGACCTCCACCCCGACGGCGACCGACCCCGCCGTCGCCTCCCTCTTCCGCCCCTTCTCCCTCGGCTCCCTGCGGCTGCCCAACCGGGTGGTCATGGCCCCGATGACCCGCCGGCTCTCCCTCGGGGGGGTCCCCGGAGCGGACGTGGCCGGGTACTACGCCCGCCGCGCCGCCGGCGGGGTCGGCCTGATCGTCACCGAGGGCACCTACATCGACCACCCCACGGCGGGCGAACACGCGGACGTGCCGCGCTTCCACGGTGAGGACGCGCTGCTCGGTTGGAAGGGCGTGGTGGAGGCGGTGCACGCCGCCGGCGGCCGGATCATGCCCCAGCTCTGGCACGTCGGCCCGGCCCGCATGCCGGGCGCGCCGCCCTTCCCCGACGCCCCCGTGTTCACCC
>NZ_VKHS01001474.1 GCF_014141525.1 Streptomyces calidiresistens | reverse complement strand
GGTCCACTCGACCGGCACGTTCGGGGCCGGGACCGGGCGGCGGAACGGGGCGGTCCCGAGGGGCAGGGAGTCCAGGTCGCGGGGGTGATGGTGGATGATGGTGCGGGTGGTCAGCCGCCCGTCCGGGCCCTGCTCGACCCGCCGTTCCAGGAAGCCGATCTCCTCCAGCTCCCGCAGCGCCCGGCTCATCCGGACGCGCCCCTCGGAGAACCGCGCGCACAACGCCTCGATCGTCACCGGGGTGCCCTCGGGAACGGAGAGGATGTACAGGCCCACCCCCGCGGCCTGCGAACTGATCGCACGGGTGATCAACTCGTTCGTCAGAACGATGTAGTTCTCGGTGTGCCGGGCGTGAAGATGGCACACGCCGCCCGCCGGGCGGCTAAAATAGGTCTCAGCCATCGGGAAGCTATGCTCTTCCTGATCGGTCAGGCCCTCGGCGGGACGGCAATCCCGCACGGGGGCCGAAGCTTTTTTACGGTTGTGGAAGCGACCATAACCCCACCCGACCCCCGGAATCACCCCGCTTACCACGAAAGAGTGAGCACCAATTTTCCGTGGACGCCGCGAACACCGCGCCGGGGAGGGTGGG
>NZ_VKHS01001473.1 GCF_014141525.1 Streptomyces calidiresistens | reverse complement strand
GCCCGACCGCGTCCACTCCCCCGGCCCCGCCCCGGATGACCCGCTCATCCGAGGTGGGGCCGTTCCCGTCCTTCGAGGAAATGGTTCAGGCGGAGCCGCTGTGTGTGGTGCATCGGAAGGTCGTCCAGCTCCCCCGGGGCGACGAACCGCAGTTCGGTGGACTCGTCCGAGATCGCGAGCGTCCCGCCGACGACGCGGGCGGTGAAGCAGGCGTTGAACTGCCGGCGCACCTCGCCATCGCTGTAGGCGATCACGTGACGGGGATCGGTGTAGGTGCCGACCAGGCCGGTGATCTCGACCTCCAACCCGGTTTCCTCCCGCACCTCCCGCACGGCAGCGCCCGGGAGGGAGTCGGTCATCTCCATACCGCCGCCGGGGAGGGCCCACAAGCCGCTGTCCCTGCGCCGCTGGATCAGGACGCGGCCACGGTCGTCGGTCACCACGGCGGAGGCCGCCACGACCAAACTGTTGGGCTCGGGAGCCTCGGGGTCGTCGTAGTACTCGGTGCGCGCCATCACGTGTCCTCGGGGAGCGGTACGGCCGTCTCCCACACCTTGTCGAAGCTCCGGGCGTAGGTGTCGAAGACCCCACCC
>NZ_VKHS01001472.1 GCF_014141525.1 Streptomyces calidiresistens | reverse complement strand
GCGGCAGTGTCCGGTGTGTCTAAGCGACAGCGCCCACCCCCGACGACCTCGACGAACTCCTGGCCACGGTGTGGAAGGACCCCACCGTGATGCTCGCCCACCCGAAGGCGATCGCGGCGATCGGCCGGGAGTGCACCGCCCGCGGCATCCACCCCGGAACCGTCGAGTACGCCGGTCGGTCGGTGCCCTCCTGGCGCGGGGTGCCGCTGTTGCCCTGCAACAAGATCCCGGTGAGCGAGCGGGGCACCACCTCGGTGGTGGTGATGCGCACCGGTGAGCAGGACCGCGGCGTGGTGGGTCTGCACCGCACCGGCATTCCGGACGAGTACCAACCGAGTCTGTCGGTCCGTTTCATGGGCATCAACGACAAGGCCGTGATGTCCTATCTGGTCAGCGCCTATTACTCCCTGGCCGTCCTCGTTCCCGACGCGCTGGGAATCCTCGAGGACGTGGAAATCGGTCGCTGACCCCGTTCCGCGAATTCATGGGGGAAATCCGGGGCGTCGGGCACCGGTTGCCCGGCTCCCGATTTCCCGCGGGAGGACACGGCCGGTCCCGCCCCGCCCGTCGGGAAGCTGTCGCCCTCCCTCACGC
>NZ_VKHS01001471.1 GCF_014141525.1 Streptomyces calidiresistens | reverse complement strand
GGCCGAGCACCCCGATCAGTCGCTCCCCCGGCCGGTGGAGCGACTGATCGGGGTGCTCGGCCGGTCCCGGTTCGAGGCCGCCCTGGCCGGGAGCCGGGACCCGGTGATGATCCGCTCCTTCGGGATCATGCTGGGCGCCGAGGGCGACCTGGCCGCCGGCGAGCACTGGCTGCGCCGCGCGATGGCGTTGGGTGACGAGCGGGCGGCGACCGCCCTGGGGATGCTGCTGCAGATGGCCGGACGCGACGATCCCGCCGTCCCCGACCTGTTGCGCCCCGCCGCCGACGCCGGCGACCCGCAGGCCCTGTTGGCGCTGGCCGTGCACCACCTGCTGCGCGGGGAGCGCGAGGAGGGGGCGCGCCGCATGGTGGCGGCGGCCGGGGCCGGTCACCCGCAGGCGGTGGCCCTGCTCGCCCGGTCCGCCGGGGCGGACCGGGCGCCCGGGGCCGGCGAGGCGCCCGGTCCGGAGGACTCCCCCGGGTCGCCCCGTTCCTGACCCGGGCGCCCCCGGGGGCGCCCGTCCGGCTCACGGACCCGGCGGCAGCGAGTGGCCGATCTCCAGGATCTCGTCGACGGGCCGGCGCGGGGTGGGAG
>NZ_VKHS01001470.1 GCF_014141525.1 Streptomyces calidiresistens | reverse complement strand
CCCCCCGGCTCCCGACGACCCGCCCGGCACCGGTGCCGATTCCCCGGCGGGGCGGGACCGGGCGGACCGGGCGGCCCACCCCGCCGACCCGGACGAGGGTCGGCCCGGGACCCCCGACGGTCGCTTCACCGTGGTGCTGGACAACTTCGAGGGCCCCTTCGACCTCCTCCTGCAGCTGATCTCCGCCCACAAGCTGGACGTCACCGAGGTCGCCCTCTCCCGGGTGACCGACGACTTCATCGCCCACCTGCGCTCCCGGGGCCCGGAGTGGGATCTCGACCACGCCACCGAGTTCCTCGTGGTCGCCGCCACCCTGCTCGATCTCAAGGCCGCCCGTCTGCTGCCCGCGGCCGAGGTCGAGGACGAGGCGGACCTGGCCCTCCTGGAGGCCCGCGACCTGCTCTTCGCCCGGCTGTTGCAGTACCGCGCCTACAAGCGGGCCGCCGAGTTCATGCACCGACGCATGGAGGCAGAGGAGCGCCGTCACCCCCGGACCGTCTCCCTGGAGCCCGCCCACGCCGCCCTTCTCCCGGAGGTCGTGCTGCGGGTCGGTCCGGAGGGGCTCGCCCGCCTCGCGGTCCTGGCCATGCGCCCCCGC
>NZ_VKHS01001469.1 GCF_014141525.1 Streptomyces calidiresistens | reverse complement strand
CCCCACCCGCCGCTCGCCCGCCCCCTCGGGGCGGCGGACGGCTCGCCGATGCCCACGGGCCCCGGTACCTGCTGACGGGGCGACTGACAGACTGGGCGCATGCAGCGCATCGTGGTACCGGCCGGCGGCATCGGCGGGGCGCGTTTCCTGCGCGGTCTCAAGCGGGCCGCGCCGGAGGCGGAGATCACCGTCATCGGCAACACAGGCGACGACATCCACCTGTTCGGACTGAAGATCTGTCCGGACCTCGACACCGTCATGTACACCCTGGGCGGCGGCATCCACGAGGAGCAGGGGTGGGGTCGGGCCGGGGAGACCTTCACGGTGAAGGAGGAACTGGCCGCCTACGGGGTGGGGCCCGACTGGTTCGGGCTCGGCGACCGGGACGTGGCCACCCACATCGTGCGCACCCGGATGCTCGCCGCCGGCTATCCGCTCAGCGCCGTCACCGAGGCCCTGTGCACCCGCTGGAACCCGGGCGTGCGCCTGCTGCCGATGAGTGACGACCGCGTCGAGACGCACATCCTCATCGACGACCCGGCCGGAACCCCGGTCCCCGCGGGGGACGGCGGGGGGAACGGCCCGGGCGACGGCTGTCTCTTATACAC
>NZ_VKHS01000147.1 GCF_014141525.1 Streptomyces calidiresistens | reverse complement strand
GGGGAGGGAACCCGAGGGGCGGGGCGCCGGTGGGCCGGTCGGACATCCCGACCGGCCCACCCTCGTCAGTCGGCGTCGCCGGCCGGGCCGTCGGCGGTCGGGGACGCCCCGCTCCCGGGACGCGTACCCAGTGCCTGCGCCTGGATCGCGGTGATCGCCACCGTGGTGACGATGTCCTGCACCAGGGCGCCGCGCGACAGGTCGTTGACCGGCTTGCGCAGCCCCTGGAGCACCGGACCGACCGCCACCGCGCCCGCCGACCGCTGCACCGCCTTGTAGGTGTTGTTGCCGGTGTTCAGGTCCGGGAAGATCAGCACCGTCGCCTGCCCGGCCACATCCGACCCCGGCAGCTTGGTCGCGGCCACCGAGGGCTCGACCGCTGCGTCGTACTGGATCGGCCCCTCCACCGGCAGGTCCGGTCGGCGGGCGCGGACCAGCTCGGTGGCGGAACGCACCTTCTCCACGTCCGCCCCCGAGCCGGAGGTGCCGGTGGAGTAGGAGAGCATCGCGACCCTCGGTTCCACCCCGAACCGGGCGGCGGTGTCGGCGGACTGGACGGCGATGTCGGCCAGCTGCTCGGCGTCGGGGTCGGGGATCACCGCGCAGTCGCCGTACACCAGCACCCGGTCGGCCAGGCACATGAAGAAGACCGAGGAGACGTTGGAGGCGTCCGGCAGGGTCCGGATCACCTCGAAGGCCGGACGGATGGTGGCGGCCGTGGAGTGGGCGGCGCCGGAGACCATGCCGTCGGCCAGGCCCTCGCGGACCATCAGCGTGCCGAAGTAGGAGACCTCGGCGACCACGTCGTGCGCCAGCTCCGGGGTGACGCCGCGGTGCGCCCGCAGCTTCGCGTACAACTCGGCGAACCGCTCGCGCAGCGGGGAGGTCTGGGGGTCCACCACCCGGGCGTGCGCGCCGGGACCCTCGGGGACCTCGTCGGCGGCCAGGAGCGGAAGGTTCAGGCCCAGCTCGCCGGCCCGGCGGCGCACGGCGGTCTCGTCGCCGAGCAGCGTCAGGTCGCAGACCCGCCGCCGCAGCAGCACCTCGGCCGCCCGGAGCACCCGCTCGTCGGTGCCCTCCGGCAGGACCACGTGGCGGCGGTCGGAACGGGCCCGCTCGATCAGCTCGTGCTCGAACATCATCGGGGTGACGCGGCCGTTGCGGGCCACCGAGAGCTGCTCGGTGAGCTGCGCGGTGTCCACGTGCGTCTCGAACAGCCCGAGCGCGATCTCCGCCTTGCGCGGGGTACCGGCGGTCAGTTTGCCCTCCAGCCCGAACAGCTTCTGCGCCGTGGGGAAGGAGCCACCGGGCACCGACAGCACCGGTGTGCCGGGGGCCAGCCGGCCCGCCAGGGTCAGCGTCTCCCCGCCGGGCTTCTCGCCCAGGGTCAGCAGGATGCCCGCGATCGGCGGCGCCCCCGCCGAGTGCGCGGCGAGGGCTCCGACCACCAGATCGGCGCGGTCGCCGGGGGTCACCACCAGGCAGCCCTCGGTCAGGGCGGTGAGGAAGGTCGGGAGCATCGCCCCGCCGAAGACGAAGTCCCGGACGTCCCTGGCCAGACCGTTGTGGTCGCCCAGCAGCACCTCGGCGTCCAGCGCGTCGGCGATCTGCGCCACGGTCGGGGCGGAGAGCGCCGGATCCTCCGGCAGCACGTAGACCGGCTCCGGCAGGTGCCGGCCCAGCTCCCGGGCGGCCTCGCGGGCGTGCGAGTCGCGCACCCGGTTGGCGATCGTCGCGAGCACCTGGCACCCCAGGGAGGTGTAGGCGTGGTGGGCGTTGCGCACCTCGGCCACGATCGCCTCGGCGTCCTGGTCGCGCCCCGCCACCACCGGCAGCACCACGGCACCGAACTCGTTGGCCAGACGCGCGTTGAGCGCCAGCTCGGCGGGCAGCCCGGTGTCGGCGAAGTCGGTGCCCAGGATCACCACCGCCTCGTGCTCCTCGGCCACCGCGTGGTACCGGTCCACCAGCCGGGAGACCAGTTCGTCGGTGCCCTGCTCGGCCTGGAGGGCGCCGGCGGCGGCATAGGTGGTGCCGACCATGGACGCGGCGGGTTGCACCAGGCGGTAGCGGGAGCGCAGCAGGTCCAGGACGGGGTCGGCACCGCCGTGACCGAGCGGTCGGAAGACCCCGACCCGGTCGACCCGCCGGGTCAACAGCTCCATCACCCCCAGCTCGATCACCTGCCGGCCGTCCCCTCGGCCGATGCCGGTCACGTACACGCTGCGCGCCACGCGGGTCCTCGCCTTCCGGGCCGGTCGGCCCGTCGTCGTTCGGGGTCCTCGGTCGGTTCCGTCGTGCGGACGCGCCGGCTCGGGTGGGCCGGGCCCGCCCGCGGGGTGTCGCCGGGTTCGGGACCGGGATCGCCGGGTATCCGAACGGGCGACCACCCGCTCACCCGATCCGTGGTGTCCGCACTCTTGACAGTACCCGTCTCGCCGGGTTAGGCCCCGATCCGGGGGTGGTTCGGATCAGCGTCCCTCCCGGGGCCCGGCCGTGTGACCGGTGCGGAGGCGTGGTACGGGCGTGACACAATCCCGATGGCCCCGAGGGCGCGGCCTCCCGCTTCTCCCCGGCCCACGCCGCCGGGGGTTCGTGAACCCGAGACTTCCCCTACGACCAGGAGAGAGACCCATGCGTATTGGCGTTCTCACCGCGGGCGGAGACTGCCCCGGACTCAACGCCGTGATCCGCTCGGTGGTCCACCGCGCCGTCGTGGACCACGGCGACGAGGTCATCGGCTTCGAGGACGGCTTCAAGGGCCTCCTGGAGGGCCGCTACCGCAAGCTCGACATCAACGCCGTCAGCGGCATCCTCGCCCGGGGCGGCACCGTGCTGGGGTCCAGCCGACTGGAGCGCGGACGGCTCCGGGACGCCTGCGCCAACGCGGAGCAGCTGCGGCGGGAGCTGGGCCTGGACGCGCTCATCCCGATCGGCGGCGAGGGCACCCTCACCGCCGCCAACATGCTCTCCGAGGCCGGCATCCCCGTGGTGGGGGTGCCCAAGACCATCGACAACGACATCTCCGCCACCGACCGCACATTCGGTTTCGACACGGCGGTGATGGTCGCCACCGAGGCCATAGACCGTCTGAAGACCACCGCCGAGTCCCACCAGCGGGTGATGGTCGTCGAGGTGATGGGCCGGCACGCCGGTTGGATCGCGCTGGAGTCCGGCATGGCCGGCGGCGCCCACGGCATCTGCATCCCCGAGCGCCCCTTCCGGGTGGACCGGCTCTGCGACATGGTCGAGGAGCGCTTCGCCCGGGGCAAGAAGTTCGCGGTGATCTGCGTGGCCGAGGGCGCCCGCCCCGCCGAGGGCAGCATGCCCTACGAGAAGGGCGAGATCGACCAGTACGGCCACGAGCGGTTCGCGGGCATCGGCTACCGGCTCGCCGGTGAGCTGGAGAAGCGGCTGGGCAAGGAGGCCCGACCGGTCATCCTCGGCCACGTGCAGCGCGGTGGCGTCCCCACCGCCTACGACCGGGTGCTCGCCACCCGCTTCGGCTGGCACGCGGTGGAGGCCGCCCACCGGGGCGACTTCGGCATGATGACCTCGCTGCGCGGCACCGACATCGTCATGGTGCCGCTCGCCGACGCCACCGCCGAACTCAACCGGGTGCCGCAGAACCGGATGGAGGAGACCGAGGCGGTCTTCTGACCGACCCCGGCCCGACCCCTCCCGGTGGTCGGCCCGGCCCCCGCCCGTCCGGGCCCGGCGTCCCCTCGCGCCGGGCGGCCCGGATCAGCCGATCGGGTGGGCGGCCCCGGACAGATCCGCGGGGTCCGTGTTGGCCCCGCACAGCACGACACAGGGTTCCTCCCCCTCGGCGGGGCGGAACGCGCCGGACCACGGCGCGGCCAGTGCGGTGGCCGCGCCGAACTCGACGGCGATCCGGTGCTCCGCCCACAACCGGCGGCGCGCCGCCACGATCGCCTCGTCCGGCACCAGGAGCGATCGGACACGGTCCGCCCGGGCCCGGCGCAACGCCTCTGCCGAGACCCGCCGCGCCCCCAGCGAGTCCGCCGCCACCGAGGCCACCGGCACGTCCACCGGTTCCCCGGCCTCCAGCGCCGCGCTCAGCGCCCGGGACCCCTCCGGCTCCACCGCCACCACCCGCAGGCCGTGCTCCGCGGCGGCCGTGGCCACCCCGGCGAACAGCCCGCCGCCGCCCACCGCGACCACCAGCGTGGTCACCGACGGGCGGGCCGTCAGGATCTCCTCCACCAGCGTCCCCGCGCCGGCCGCGATCAACGGGTGGTCGTAGGCGTGCGAGGCCAGGGCCCCGGTCTCCGCCGCGAACCGCCGGGCCGCCTCGGCGGCCTCCGCGTACTCCCGGCCCACCGCCTCCACCCGGGCCCCCAGCGCCCGCAGCCGCTCCACCTTCACCGCCGGGGCGTTCTCCGGCACGAACACCGTCGCCGGCACCCCGACCCGCCCGGCCGCCCACGCGCACGCCAGGCCCGCGTTCCCGCCCGAGGCGATGACGATCCCGGCCGCCGGGATCCGGCCCGTCTCCGCCATGGCGGTGGTGAGGTTCAGCGCGCCGCGTGCCTTGAAGGAGCCGGTGTGCTGGAGGTACTCCAGGGCGAACGACATCGGACCGCCCGGCCCCTCCACCGGGGCCACCACCACCGGCCGCACGCCCCCCGCGATCCGTTCCGCGGCGAGCTTCACGTCCCCGTACCCGATCGCACCGTCGGTGTGCGCCCGGGGCGCGGTCCCGTCTCCCGATCCGACCATGTGCCGCTCCGTCCGCTCCCGGGGACCGCGCGCCGGGCGCGGGTCCGTTGCCATCCGCGTTCGACCCTAAGACCTCCCCGACCCTCCCGGGTACGAACGCGGAGGGGAGGACGTACGGGCACCGGCGAGAGGTCTCGGCGGTGCGCCGGTCGTGGCCGGTCGTGGCCGGTCGTGGCCGGTGGGGGACGACGGGGCGATGCGCTCCGATGCGTCCCGGACCGCCCCGCATCGACCCGCATCGACCCGTGGCGTCCGGACCCGCCGGAGCCGGTGCCGGGGTCTCGGCCCGGGCAACGGCCCCGGGCTAGGTTCCCCCCATGGACATCGCGATCACCTCCGGATACGTGCTCCCCGTCGACGGCGACCCCATCGAGGGCGGCACGGTCCTCATCGAGAACGGCCGGATCTCCGCCGTCGGCCCGGACGCCGAGGTCACCGTCCCCGACGGCGTGCGGGTCGTCGACGCGACCGGCAGGTGGGTGCTGCCCGGCCTGGTGGAGGCGCACGGCCACCTCGGCGTGCACGAGGAGGCCGAGGGCTGGGCCGGTCAGGACACCAACGAGATGACCGACCCCAACGGCGCCCGGATGCGCGCCCTGGACGCCATCAACCCCGCCGACACCGGCTTCGCCGACGCCCTCGCCGGCGGCGTCACCACCACCGTGGTCAAGCCCGGCTCCGGCAACCCCATCGGCGGCCAGACCGTCGCGGTGAAGAACTGGGGCCGCACCGTGGACGACATGCTCGTCCGACAGCCCATCAGCGTGAAGAGCGCCCTGGGCGAGAACCCCAAGCGCGTCTACGGGGAGAAGAAGCAACTGCCCTCCACCCGGCAGGGCGTGGCCGCGGTGATCCGCGACGCGCTCACCGCCGCGCAGGACTACCGGGCCCGCCGCGAGCACGCCGCCGCCGAGGGCAAGCCGTTCGACCGCGACCCCGGTCTGGAGGTGCTGGTCCGCGTCCTGGACCGGGAGATCCCCTGGTGCCAGCACACCCACCGCGCCGACGACACCGCCACCGCGCTGCGCCTGGCCGACGAGTTCGGCTACCGACTGATCATCAACCACGCCACCGAGGCGCACCTGATGGCGGACGAGATCGCCCGCCGGGAGATCCCGGTCATCACCGGTCCGCTGTTCACCACCCGCTCCAAGGTGGAGCTGCGCAACCGGACGCTGGCCAACCCCGGCATCCTCGCCCGCGCGGGCGTGAAGCTGGCGCTGACCACCGACCACCCGGTGGTGCCGATCAACTTCCTGATCCTTCAGGCCATCCTCTGCGTCAAGGAAGGGCTGGACCGGGAGACCGCGCTGCGCTCGGTCACCCTCAACCCGGCGGAGATCATGGGCCTGGACGACCGGGTCGGCGCGCTCACCCCCGGCCGGGACGGTGACGTGGTGGTGTGGTCCGGCGATCCGCTGGAGGTGATGAGCCGCCCGCTGCACACCGTGATCGGCGGCCGGGAGGTGTACACCTGGGACGAGGAGCGTCGCGAGGGCACCGTCGCGGATCCCTGGTACCGGGGCTGAGCGGAGTCGAGCCCCGCGGGGCCGGGCGCCGGAGCGATCGGCGTCCGGCCCCGCGGCGGAACACGGGAACACGGGCGACGGGAACGAACGGGAGTGAACACCGGGTGAGCGGGACGCGGGACGGGAACGGCGCGCACGAGGCGGCCGACGCGAGCGGGGCCCCCGGCGCCCGCCGGGACCGCTGGGCGGAGGTGATCGGGGCCCGGGCGGGCTCGGACCGGTACGCGGAGGAGTACGCGGAACGGTTCGCCCGACTGGCCGCCGAGGGAGGGGACCCCCACGGCGAGGCCCGGTTCTGCGACGCCCTGCTGGCCCGGGGCTCACGGGTCCTGGACGCCGGCTGCGGCACCGGTCGGGTCGCCGCCCGCCTCGCCGAACTCGGCCACACCTGCACCGGTGTGGACGTGGACCCCGCCATGCTGGCGGTCGCCCGCCGCACCGCCCCCGGTCCCGACTGGCACCTCGGCGATCTGGTCGCCCTGGACGCCGTCGGCCTGACCCCCGGCTACGACCTGATCGTCGCCGCCGGGAACGTCGTCCCGCTGCTGGCCCCCGGCACCGAGGAGGCGGTCGTCGCGCAGCTCGCCCGCCTCCTGCGCCCCGGTGGCCTGCTGGTGGCCGGCATGGGTCTGGACCCCGCCCACCTGCCACTGGACGAGGCCCCGTTCGGGGCCCGGGAGTACGACGAGTGGTGCGCGGCGGCCGGTCTGGAGCGGCACGTCCGGTACGCCGGCTGGGACGGCGAACCGTTCGAACCGGGGGCCGGTTACCTGGTGGCCGTGCACGCCCGCCCGGCGGAGCCGCTGCTCCCCGAGCATCTCTGAGGCACCGCCCCGGCGCCGCGACGGAACGGGGACGAAACCCCGACCGAACCGATGCGGAACCGATCCCCCCCGACCCCCGGGCGGGCGGGGGCGGGCCCCGTAGACTTTCGCGGACTTCCCGTGTGCGCCGTGGCGGAGGTGTGCGCACCGGATGGATGAGGGGGTTCCGTGAACGAGATCTCGTTCAGCCGCAATCACCGCGACCTGTCCCGCTCCAGCGGGGCGGACGCCGGTTTCCAGTTCGAGTTCCACTGCACCCGGTGCCGGGACGCGTGGCGCTCGCCGTTCGAGCCGTACGCCTCCGGGCGGGCCGCCGACTGGCTGCGGCGCGGGGCGGGGATGCTCGGCCAGGTGCTGGGCGGCAGCAACGGCCACCACGTCAGCCGCGCGGCCGACGGCTTCGCCGACGCCGGCTGGGGCAAGGCCCGCGACGAGGCGTTCCAGCGGGCCATCGACTCGGCCGAGCGGAACTTCAACCGCTGTCCCAAGTGCGTCGGACAGCTCTGCGGAACCTGCTGGAACCCCGGCCTCGGCCTCTGCCTGGGCTGCGCCCCGGACACCGCGACCGAGGTGTCGGTCGCACGGCACCAGGGGCTCAACCGGGAGGCGTCCCGGCGGGCCTCCGAGGTCGGCGAGGCCCGGGCCGCCTCATGGGACGTGGAGACCGAACACACGCTGGTCTGCCCGCGCTGTTCCACCGAGGCCCGGGGCGGGCGCTTCTGCCACGGCTGCGGGTACCAGCTGGAGCTGAAGCCGACCTGCGCCGGGTGTTCGGCGGAGCTCCCGCAGGGAGCGGCCTTCTGCCCGGGCTGCGGGCGCCCCGCCGGCTGAGCCGGGTCCCGGCCCGCACCGGCGGTCCGTGCGGGGGAGCGGCGCGCCGATCGTGCCGCCGCGCCGGTCCGGCGTGCACCGGAACGCCGTCCCCGTGCCCGGCCGTGCCCGGATCCGGGGGATCCGCCGGCCGGGACGCGGCGTGCCGTGCGGGCGGTGCCGCACGCCGGCGCGCGGACCTCCCCCGCGGCCCGGCCCGGGCCGCCCCGCCCGGGACGCGCGAGCACGCGAGGCCCCCTCGGGGCCATCGGTCACCCGCCCGGACGGGGCCCGTCGCGGGAGGGGAGGGGCGCCGGGTGTCAGAACGCCGGTGACTCCCCGGTCGTCCCGGAACCGCCGGGCGACCCCGGGTGCCCCCCGCCGGGTGTCGGACGCCCCGGACCCGGCTCCCCCGGGGAGGACCCGGCGTCCGGGGACCACGGCGGGCCGGGGGACCGGTCGCGCCCCAGCGCCCAGCTGTAGACGTGTTCCGGCCGCCCCTGACTGCCGTACCGGGGGGTTCGATCCACGACCCCCTGGGCGACCAGGTGCTCCAGGTAGCGGCGGGCCGTGACCCGGGCCGCGCCCAGTTCCTCGCCGGCCTCGGCGGCGGTCACCCCGCGCGGCTCGATCCTCCGCAGCAGGTCGACCACGGCGGTCAGCGTGCTGTCGCTCAACCCCTTGGGCACGGGGCCGCCGATGCTGCCGCGCAGCGCGCCGAACGCCCGGTCCAGATCCTGCTGCGCGGCGTCCCCGGCGGGTGCCAGCAGGTGCCGCCGGTACTCGGCGTACCGTTCCAGCTTCTCCCGGAAGGCCGCGAAGCCGAACGGCTTGAGCAGGTACTGCACCACCCCGTGCACCAGCATCGAGCGCACCGTCTCCACGTCCCGGGCCGAGGTGATGGCGATGACGTCCACCAGCAGGCCGCGGGCGCGCAGGGCCCGGCAGACCTCCGAGGTCGGCGAGGCCCGGGCCGCCTCATGGGACGTGGAGACCGAACACACGCTGGTCTGCCCGCGCTGTTCCACCGAGGCCCGGGGCGGGCGCTTCTGCCACGGCTGCTGGTACCAGCTGGA
>NZ_VKHS01001468.1 GCF_014141525.1 Streptomyces calidiresistens | reverse complement strand
CCTCCCACCGGTCCCCGGTCGCTCCCCGTCGTCGGGCCCCCGCGCCCGGGGGCGCGTGGCGTCCGGCGGGGGCACGCGGGCGGGAGCCGGTCAGGACAACAGGCCGGCGTTCCGCAGATCGTCGAAGACCACCCGGTCCACCGGCGCGGTCCGATCCCGGTCCGCGTAGCCCAGCCAGGCCACCTCCTCGATCTCGCCCCCGGCCCGGGGCACCCCCCGGTGCCGGGCGGTGTAACAGGCCATCCGCACCACGGCGTCGGCGCCGTGGCCGTCGGCCTCCGCCTCGTACACCCCGGCCGGTTCCACCGTCTCCACCAGCAGTTCCACCCCCACCTCCTCGCGGACCTCCCGCACCAGGGTCTCCAGGTCGCTCTCCCCGGCCTCCCGCTTGCCGCCGGGAATGTAGAACAGCGTCCGTCCCCGGCTGCGGGTCCCCAGGATCCGGCCCTCCTCCACGCACACCCACGCCACCGTGTCGATCAGGCGCATGACGAGCCCGCCCCTTTCCGCGGCGTCCCCACCGCCATCCCGCTCCTCCCCGGCTGACCCGGGCCGCCGACCGAACCGGGTCGGTTCGACGACCGGGAGATTCTGCCGGCAGGCCCCCGAC
>NZ_VKHS01001467.1 GCF_014141525.1 Streptomyces calidiresistens | reverse complement strand
CCCCGGCCCCCCTGCGGGACGTCCGGGTGGTCGGGGATCCCGCGACCGCCGCCGCCGTCGCCCGGGCCCTGCGCGCTCTCGGCGCCGGGGCCCGCACCGACGGTTCCGCCGATCCGGCGGCCGACCGTCCCTCCGCCGTGGTCCTGTGCGCCGTCCCCGCCGAGGGGCCGGCGGGAGCACCGGCCTCCGCCCCCGGGAAGGACGCGCCCCGGATCGACCACGAACTCGCGGACCGGCTGCTCGAACTCGGCATACCCCGGCAGTACTGCCACCGCGAGGGGTGGACCGTGTGGATCGAGCCCCCCGCCCTCGCCGCAGGCGACGTCACGGCCGCCCACGTCAGGGCACGCCGGCTGGCCGCCACCCCCGCCCACCGCGAACTGGCCGCCCACTGGCGGGGCGCCGCCGTGGAGGAACCCGCCCCACCGCTGACGGTCGACCACCGGGACCTCCTGGCCTCCCTCCTGGCCGCCGACCTCGCCGAGGCGTGCGGGGCGCCGCCCGCGGACCCGGGCCTTCCCCCGGCCCGTCGGCGCCTGCGCCGCCTGGACCCCGTCACCGGTACGGTCACCGCCCACGCCGTGCTCCCGGTCCCCGCCGTCGCCCCCTTCC
>NZ_VKHS01001466.1 GCF_014141525.1 Streptomyces calidiresistens | reverse complement strand
GGGCGGGGAAGGGGCGGGCACGGGCACCGGTGGCGATCACCAGGCCGTCCCAGGGCAGTTCCCCGCCGTCGGCGAGCGTCACGGTGCGGGCGACGGGGTCGAGGCGGACGGCCGGGGCGCCGAAGCGGTGCACCACGTCGGGGATGTCGGTGAAGGGGAGGGTGGTGTCCGGGGCCTCCCCTCCGCCGAGCAGGACCTGCTTGGACAGCGGGGGGCGGTCGTAGGGCGGGTGCGGTTCCTCGCCCACCAGGGTGAGTTCCCCGTCGAAGCCCTCGCCGCGCAGCGTCCGCGCTGCGTGCAGGCCGGCGAGGGAGGCCCCGACGATCACCACCCGCCGGGGTGCCCTCACGACGCGTCCGGGGTGATGGTGATGGCGCGGACGGGGCAGACGGCGGCGGCCTTCGTGACCGCCTCGCGCGCGGCGTCGTCCGGGTTCGGCTCGTACACCAGGGTGTCGTCGTCGTCGAACGAGAAGACGCCGGGCGCCGCGAAGACGCACTGGCCGTGGCTCTCGCAGAGGTTCATGTCCACGACGATCTTCATGAGGGGCTCCGTGATCGTGGGTGCGGTGGCCCGGGGCCGGGGGCACGGCCCGGGCGGGGCGACGGAAGGACTGAAACTG
>NZ_VKHS01001465.1 GCF_014141525.1 Streptomyces calidiresistens | reverse complement strand
GGGCGGGACGGTTGGCCGAGTTCGGCCCCTCCGCCTCGTGGACGGGGTTGGCCGCCGGGGGGTGGGTCCTGCTGCTGGGCCTGCCGGTCGCCCTGCTGATCCGTGCCGCGCGCCTGGGCCGTTCGTCGGCGCCGCGACGCGCTTCCGGCCACGCCCCGGGGGTCGGTGACGACCCGTCGGAGGACATCCCGGTCGGACCGGGGGATGCGCCCCCGGGAAATTCGGGTACGCGTTCGAGTCGTTGCCGGAAGGAGGGCACCAGCGACCGCTGGAAGGCCATCCGCATTCCCCGCGGCTTCGACGGATGGGGGAGTCCGCCGGACGCGGAAAGGGGGAAAAAGCCCGAAAAAGACGGTAAGGCGGGTAATGGCGGTGGGAACGGCGGGAACGGCGGGACGGGAAACCCCGTAAAGACCGGGAAAGTCGGTCGGGGCAAAAACACCTCCCGACGCCGCCCGTTCCGCCGGGGCCGGAGGACGGGGGAGCGCGGGGCCCCGCACGGGAACCGGCGGAGCCCGACCGCCGCGTCGGTCCCCGCGACCCCGCGCCCCGTCGGCGCGCGCGGACTGCCGCCCACCCCGGACGAGGGCCTGGCCCCCCTCGGCGGCTTCGGGCTCCCCGCCGGC
>NZ_VKHS01001464.1 GCF_014141525.1 Streptomyces calidiresistens | reverse complement strand
CCCACCCACCACCACGGCTTTCACCCGTTCGGGTGAGCTGAATTGGAAACCGGTTCCGGCGGGGATATGGTCGCGGCGAACGGGGGATATCCACCCCGGAAACAACCGCACAAAGCTTCGGCCCCCGCACGGGACTGGCATCCCGCCGAGGGCCTGACCGATCAGGAAGCGATACCTTCCCAATGGCTGTTGCCCAGGTTAGCGCGCCCGGATGCGGGTTGCTGCACATCCGCACCAAGCAGACCAAGAACTTCACGATTCTGCCGAATTCGCTCGCCCAGCGACGCGGAAGTGCCACGGCAGGTGGGATCGCTTCCTATTTGTTTTCGTTGAAAGATGGCACGCTGATCAGTATTGATCGATTGTGCGAACACTTCGACGAGGGTCGTACCCGGATTCGCCGAGGGCTCGCCGAGTTGGAGCGGGACGGCTGGATCGAGCGCCGCCCCGAGCGCGCTCCCGACGGCACCGTCCGCACCCGCGTCGTCCTGCACGACGTGCCGAGGAAGCGGGGCACCCCGGCCGGTGGCGGGGCGGCGGCCGGAGCCGTCCGCCCGCCGAAGACCGCCGTGGCGGCCGAGCGTGCCGCCCTGCCGGGCACCGGCGAGCACCCGCTCCCCCCGCTTC
>NZ_VKHS01001463.1 GCF_014141525.1 Streptomyces calidiresistens | reverse complement strand
GCGGGCACCGGGGATGTGGCCGGCCACCGGATCGACCGGCTCGCTGTCCCCCCGGTAGCGCTCGGGGGCACGGGCGTCCAACAGGACGCCGTCACGGGCCACCCGGGCGGCGCCGTCGGCGTCCAGCACCGGCATGGCGCCGTAGCGCGGGGTGAAGTCGCCCGGTCGGGGATCGGGGACCCCGGTGGTCAGCGGCCCCTTCCAGCGGGCCAGGCCGCCGTCCAGGACACGAACCCGTTCGTGCCCTGCGTGGCGCAGCAGCCACCAGGCCCGGGCGGCGGCCCAGCCCTGCCCGCCGTCGTACACCACGACGTGGCCGTCCTCGTTCACCCCGGCCCGACGCATGGCGTCCCCCAGCACCCCGGGGTCGGGCAGCGGATGGCGGCCGGCGGGCCCGGGCGGCCCGGCGAGCTCGGTCTCCAGGTCGATCCACACCGCCCCGGGCAGGTGTCCGCGTTCGTACTCCTCACGGCCCGGAGGTCCGCCGAGGTTCCATCGCACGTCGAGGAGGACGGGGGGCTCCGCGTCGGTGTGGGGATCGGCGAGCACGGCGGCGAGTTCGTCCGGGGAGATGATCGCTGCGGTCATGGGGCCATTGTCCCGCCGGGATGGACCGCGGGGTGGGATCC
>NZ_VKHS01001462.1 GCF_014141525.1 Streptomyces calidiresistens | reverse complement strand
TGTGTATAAGAGACAGCCTCCCGCCCCCGCCCCGCTCCGGCGTCCCGAAACCGCTGATCGTCCTCGGAGCCGCCTTCGGCGCCCTGATCCTGGCCCTCTCGGTGGTCTCCCACCTGTTCGAGGAGGAGACCCCGGCGGGGGGCCGGGACGGCACCGGCCCCGCCGCCGCGTCCGGCGGCGGGGAGGGAACGGGGACCGGTGGCATACCCGGCCCGGGACCGGACCCGGACGTCCGTCTCCCCGAGCGGTGGGAGGGCACCTGGGTCGGTGAGGGCGGGGGAGCACCGGGCACCGGTCCCCTCACCGCCGTCCTGGATCTGACCGGCGGCGCGGTGGACGAGGTGGTGGGCACGGTTTCGGCCAGCGCCATCGACGAGCTCCTCGGCATCGACTACGGATGCGAGGAGACCCTGCGGCTCGAGGAGGTGCCCGACGAGGAGACCGTCATGCTGCGGGTGATCGAGACCCGGAGCGTGGAGGCCACCTGGCTGGACGCCGGCTGCCCCGTCGACACCCTCTACACGATGCATCTGGAGAACCGGAACGGCACCGAGACCATCCGGGTGGAGTCCGACCAGCCGCCGCAGGAGGATGTCGAGGGCGTCGAGTACCTGGAGCGTGCCGAATGACC
>NZ_VKHS01001461.1 GCF_014141525.1 Streptomyces calidiresistens | reverse complement strand
GGGGGCTGGGCGATGGGTATAAGAGACAGCTGGTGGGGTGACGGCGGCCGTCACCGAAACGGCGGCGGGGGTGGGTTGTTCCGTCGCCGCCGGGACCGCGACCGCTACCACGATCGCCGCCGCGACGATCCGCGTTCCCGGCGGGAGGAGCGCCGCCGCCGAAACGAGGAGCGCCGCTCCCGGAAGGACCGCCGGGAGCGCTCGCCGGTCGGTCCCCGGTCGGGGGGCCGCACCACCCTGTGGCGGGCGATCGGCCGGGACAGCCTGGACCGGGCCGAGCCCCGCCTCCGGCGCCGGCGGGCGAACATCGACCCGCTGATCCGCCCCGTTCCCCGCCGCCGCAAGGACCGGCACCCGAAAGACCCGGGCGGGCCGGGGACGCGGCGGCCGACGGGGCCGCGGGCCCTGCGCGACCGGCCCGAGCCGGCCCCCCGCCCGGGCACCGAGAGCCGCACCGGCAGGCGCCGCCGGGGCCGGGTGCGGAGCCGGGTGCGCGGGTGGTGGCACCGCCACCGCCCCGGAGCCCGCAAGCAGCGCGCCCGGGACACAGGCTCCCGCACCACCGGCACCGGCACGAGTTCGGGAACCGGCACCACCGGGTTCGGGGCCGGGACCGGTGGCGGGGGTGGTCGGC
>NZ_VKHS01001460.1 GCF_014141525.1 Streptomyces calidiresistens | reverse complement strand
GGGTGGGAGGGGAGCTGCCGGTGGGAATCAGTGGTGAACGGGGAAGCGGGTCACGCGGGGGCGGCATTCCCTCCCATCGGGTCAACTCCGCTGGTGATGGGCCCTGTTGGGGCTTAGGCGGGGGCCATCACATCACGACGGCGGTCGCGCCGTCGATCTCCACCACACTGACCCGGGAACCGGGTTCGAAAACCTCGTCGGTGTCCAGGGACCGGGCCGACCAGACCTCCCCGGCGAGCTTGATCTGTCCCCGATGGCCGTCCACCCGCTCCACGACCACGGCGGATTGCCCCAGCAGGGCGTCCACGCCGGTGCTGACGCCGGGAAGTTGGGCGCGGGAGCGCTTGGCGATGGGCCGGACCACGATGATGAGCGCCGTGGAGACGAGGGCGAAGACCACGACCTGCAGGGGCAGGCTGTCGGTGACGCCGGCAGTGATCGCCCCGGCCACGGCGCCGACCGAGAGCATGCCGAACTCCGGCATCGCCGTTTGGATCAGCGGAATCGCGAACGCTCCGGCGGCTATCAGCCACCACACCCAGAAGTCCACATCACCCATGGTAGGCCCCGGAACACTCCTGGAACAGACGCCGGGGCACGGAACCGGACACGGCGGGCCGGTCGGCCCTCGGTGAC
>NZ_VKHS01000146.1 GCF_014141525.1 Streptomyces calidiresistens | reverse complement strand
GGCGGGGAGCACCGGGGGACGACGCCCCGCCGGCGGGCGGCACGGGCGGGCTTCAGGGCACCAGCAGGACCTTTCCCGCCTCCGGATCACCGCCTCCCGCCAACTCCACCGCCTCGGCGAAGGCCGGGAGCGGCAGACGGTGGGTGATCAGCTCACCGGGCCGCAGGACGCCCTCGGCGAAGGCCCGCACGGCGTGCCGCCAGGCGGCCGAGGGGGCGCCGAAGACACCGGAGACGGTGAGTTGGGCGGTGGCCAGGAGGACCGGGTCCACGCCGCGCGCACCGGGGGCCGGGATGCCGGTGAGCACCACGCGACCACCACGCCGGGCCAGCCGGCAGGCGTCGTCCGCGCTCCCGCGGGCGCCGGCCGTCTCCACCACCAGGTCGTAGCCGCCCGGATCGGGGTCCCCGGGCCGGCGGGCGCGGTCGGCGCCCGCCTTCCGGGCGCGCTCCACGGCCCGCCGACGCGGATCGACCGCCACCAGCTCGGCCGGGTCACCGGCCGCGAGCAGGTGCAGGGCGAGCAACCCGAGGGTGCCCGCGCCCACCACGGCGATCCGCTCCCCGGCGCGCGGGGCGGCGGTCAGCACCGCCGCGGCGGCCACCGCCGCGGGCTCCAGCAGAGCGGCGGCGTCCCCGTCCGCGTCGTCGGGCAGCGGGTGCAACAGCCGGGCCGGCAGCACCAGATGGTCGGCGAAGGCACCCGGCAGGGTGAACCCGGTCTCGGCGTACCCGGCCGAGCACAGGCTCGTCTCCCCGGCCCGGCAGCGGGCGCAGGAGCGGCAGTTGCGGAATCCCTCGCCCACGGTGCGGCGGCCGACCAGGGACCGTTCCACCCCCTCGCCCACCGCCTCGACGGTGCCCGACCACTCGTGACCGGGCACGATCGGGTAGCGGACGTACCCCTCCGCCCGGGTGCCCTCGTAGAGCTCGCGGTCGCTGCCGCACAGTCCGGCGGCGTGCACCCGGACCAGTGCCTCGCCGGGGCCCGGTACCGGGACCGGAACCTCGATCAGCCGGTGCCTGCGCGGACCCTCCACCAGCACCGCCCGGCCGGGGCGACTCACGGACGCGCCCCGCGCGGTGCGCCGTCCCGCTTGTGCCAGTCCTCGGCCCACAGGTCGAAGTGGGCCCGCTGCTGGGGGAACTCGGCGGCGGCGTCCACGTCGAACTCCACGCCCAGGCCGGGGGCCTCGGGGAGGGCGAAGTAGCCGTCCACCACCTCGGGCGCCCCCTTGACCACCTTCTTGATCTCCGCGTCGGCGAAGTCGTTGAAGTGCTCCAGGATCTTGAAGTTGGGGGTGCAGCCCGCCATCTGCAGGTTGGCGGCGGTCAGCACCGACCCACCCACGTTGTGCGGGGCGACCAGCACGTAGTGGGTCTCGGCGGTGGCGGCGAGCTTGCGGGTCTCGGAGATGCCGCCCAGGTGGCCGACATCGGGTTGGATGATGTCCACGGCCTGGGACTCGAACAGCTCGCGGAACTCGATCCGGTCGTGGATCCGCTCGCCGGTGGCGACCGGCATGTTCACCCGGGCGGCGACCTTGGCGAGCGCCTTGAGGTTCTCCGGCGGCACCGGCTCCTCCAGCCACGAGGGGCGGAAGGGCTCCATCTCCCGGGCGAGCCGGATCGCGGTGGCGGGGCTGAACCGGCCGTGCATCTCCAGCAGCAGCTCGTTCTCCTCGCCGATCGCGTCGCGCACCGCCTCCACCAGGGCGAGCGAGCGCATCGTCTCGGCGTGGTCCAGTTCGAGACTGCCGGTGCCGAAGGGGTCGAGCTTCAGGGCCCGGTACCCCCGGTCGATCACCCGGCGGGCGGCGGCGTGGAACGCCTCCGGGGTGCGCTCGACGGTGTACCAACCGTTGGCGTAGGCCTTGATCCGGGGGTCGGCGGTGTTCGCCCGGCCGCCCAGCAGCTGCCAGACCGGCACCCCCAGGGCCTTGCCCTTGATGTCCCAGCACGCCATCTCGACGCAGGCGATGCCGGACATGACGATCTCCCCGGCCCGTCCGTAGTCGCCGTACTTCATCCGGCGCACCAGGTCCTCGATCGCGAAGGGGTCGGAGCCGGCGATGTGGTTGACCTCGGCCTCCCGGAGATAGCCCAGGAGGGCGTCGGTGTGGCCGAGCATCCGGGTTTCCCCGACCCCGGTCAGTCCCTCGTCGGTATGGACCAGGACATGGGTGAGGTTGCGCCAGGGGGTGCCGACGACGTGGGTGCTGATACCGGTGATGCGCACAGGGGGCCTTCCGTCCGATCCGGCTCGCCGTGTTCGCTGTTCGATATTTCGAGCAGCGTTCGAAATTCTGTCGAGACGGTAATGAGGCTCCCCGGCGCTGTCAACACCGCGACCCGCGCCGCCCCCGCCGCGGACGCCGACGGGCGGCGGATCGCCGGGGATCCACCGCCCGTCCGCCCGCGCCCCGACCCCGGGGCGCGGGCCTCACTCCTCGCCGAATTGCTCGTACGCCAACTCGGCCAGCACCCGCTGGCCCTCCCGGCTGGGGTGGAACCAGTCCCACTCGCTCAGGTCGTCCGCGGTGAAGGTGTACCCGAACACCGCCCCGTCGTCGTACCGGCAGTCGACGTCCTCGGCACACACCTCGGCCAGCACGGTGTTGTACTCCATCACCCGCTCGCGCACCTCCGTGCGCCGCTCCTCCGCCTGCGGGGTCATCGCCTCGGGATCGGCCAGCATCGAGGGACAGATGCCGAACCCCCACACCTGGAGGGCCTCCGGGTACTGCCGGCCCTCCTCCCACAGCCGTTGCAGGTCGGGCACGCTGGCCACGAGCAGGCGGGCGTCCGGTGCCCCCTCGCGGATGATCCCCACGGACTCCTCGAAGTCGGCGCGGAAGTCCTCCACCGGGGTCATGGCCGCGGGAGTCGTGGCGCAGGCGTCGTTCGCCCCGATCAACACGGTGACCAGGTCCGGCTCCCGGGCGGCGGCGCGCTGCGCCTGGGAGGGCAGGTCGGCCATGCGGGCGCCGGAGACCGCCTCGTTCCAGGTGCGGGTGATCTCCAGGCGGCTCGCCAGGCTCTCCACGTCCGGCTCGGTACCGGTGCTCCAGGACACCTCGGGGCAGTCCGCGAGGACCCCGCAGGAGTCGAAACCGGTGGTGATGGAATCCCCGAGGGCCACCAGGACGGGCGAACCGTCGTCGGGAACGGCCTCGGCCTCCGCCTCGGCACCGGCGTCCGTCGTCCCCCGGCCCCCGTCGTCCCCGTGTTCACCGGCCCCGTTGTCGGGGGTCGCTTCCGCGGTCGCGCCGCGATCGTCACCCTCCCCGGGGTCGGCGCCCGATCCGCAGCCGGTCAGCAGGCCGAGGCCGAGCAGACAGGCGAGGGCGCCGGCGGTGGTGGTCAGGGCGTGCGGCGTGGGGCGCGGCGACATTCGACTCCCCGGTGCGGAAGGGACGACAAGGACGAGCGGGCGACCGCGGAACCGGGGACACGAGAGGGTTCCGTGGCATCGCCCGCTCCGCGGACGCGCCCGCAGGGCAAGCGTAAAAGATTACCCGTCGTCACGCGGCGCGCGAGGAGCCCCGGCGATCCCCGCCGGCCCGGTGGTGCAAAACCGGCTCGCGGATCGGCCCCCGGCTGCCGACGGCCCTCCCCCGTGGGGGCCGTCGACACCCGGCGACCGACGGGGCGCGGAACCGGCGTGAGCCGGTTCCGCGCCCCGGATGTGGTCGGGCCCGGTGGTCAGAGCGTGCGCAGCGCCAGTACGACGTTGTGGCCGCCGAAGCCGAAGGAGTTGTTCAGCGCCACGAGGGTGCCCGTGGAGGGCAGCCGCCGGGGCTCCCCGCGCACGATGTCCGCGTCCACCTCCGGGTCGAGTTCGTCCACGTTGACGGTGGGCGGTGCGGTGCGGTGGTACAGGGCCTGGACCGTGGCCACCGTCTCGATGCCCCCGGCGCCGCCCAGCAGGTGACCGGTCATCGACTTGGTCGCGGAGATCGCCACCCCGTCCACGACGTCCCCGAGCACCTTGCGCAGGGCCTTGATCTCGGCCACGTCGCCCTGTGGCGTCGAGGTCGCGTGCGCGTTGACGTGCACCAGCTGCGAGACGTCCAGGTCGCCGGCGTCCAGGAGGTTCTGGATCGCGGCGGCCACCCCGCGCCCGGAGGGCTCCGGCTGGGCGATGTGGTGGCTGTCGGCCGACAGCCCCTGGCCGACCACCTCGCAGTAGGCCCGGGCGCCGCGGCGCTCGGCGTGCTCGGCGGACTCCAGCACGACCACGCCCGAGCCCTCGCCCAGGACGAACCCGTCCCGGGCCGTGTCGTAGGGGCGGGAGGCCCGCTCGGGCTCGTCGTTGTTCTTCGACATCGCCATCATGCTGGCGAAGGCCGCGATGGGCAGCGGGTGGATGGCCGCCTCGGTCCCCCCGGCGATCACCACCTCGGCGCGTCCGGTGCGGATCATCTCCACCGCGTACCCGATCGCCTCGGCGCCGGAGGCGCAGGCGCTCACCGGGGTGTGCACGCCCGCCCGCGCACCCACCTCCAGGCCGACGTTGGCGGCCGGGCTGTTGGGCATCAGCATCGGGACGGTGTGCGGGGAGACCCGCCGGGCGCCGCGCTCGCGGAGCACGTCGTACTGGTCGAGCAGGGTGGTGACCCCGCCGATGCCGGAGGCGATGACGGCCCCCAGCCGGTCCGGGTCCACCAGGTTGTCCTCACCGGCCGGGCCGGTGAAGCCGGCGTCCGCCCACGCCTCGCGGGCGGCGATCAGGGCGAACTGGGCCGAGCGGTCCAGTCGTCGGGCCAGCGGGCGCGGCAGCACGTCGGCCGGCTCCACGGCCACGGTCGCCGCGATTCGCACCGGCAGTTCGGCGGCCCACTCCCGATCGAGCGGACGGACGCCGGAACGGCCGGCCAACATGGCCTCCCAGGTGCCGGCGCTGTCGCCGGCGAGGGGGGTGGTCGCTCCGATACCGGTGACGAGCACCTTACGAGGGGTCGCGTTCACGGGAATGATTCTCCGCCGGTCGTGGGGTGGTGATCTGCGGGACACCGCCGGCACACGGGTGGTGCCGGCCGCGTGGGGCGCGGCCCGGGAGGTGTGGCCCGGGCCGCGCCCGGGGGCTCAGCCCTGGTGGCTGGTGATGTAGGAGACGGCGTCGCCCACGGTCTTCAGGTTCTTGACGTCGTCGTCCGGGATCTTGACGTCGAAGCGCTCCTCGGCCGCCACGACCACCTCGACCATGGACAGCGAGTCCACGTCCAGGTCGTCGGTGAAGGACTTCTCCTCGGTGACCTCCTCGGCCGGGATACCGGCGATCTCGTTCACGATCTCGGCGAGACCCTCGATGATCTCTTCCTTGGTGGCAGCCATTGCGGCGCTCCTTCGGTGTGCTGCGGCGGGTGCCGCGTCGGTGTGGACGGCGACCGGCCGGGCCGGACGCGCGAGTGGTGCTGCTAGGGGAGGGTAACGACAGCCGCTGCGTAGACGAGACCCGCCCCGAAGCCGATGACCAGAGCGGTGTCGCCGCTGCGCGCCTGTCCGGTCTCCAGCATCCGCTCCATCGCCAACGGGATGGAGGCGGCCGAGGTGTTCCCCGAGGTCTCGATGTCCCGGGCCACCGCGACGTGCTCCGGCAGGCCCAGCGTCTTCACCAGGGAATCGATGATCCGCATGTTCGCCTGGTGCGGGATGAAGGCGTCCAGGTCGTCCGCCGTGATCCCGGCCGCCTCCAGCGCCTGTCGGGCGACCTTCGCCATCTCGTACACGGCCCAGCGGAAGACGGTCTGACCGTCCTGTCGCAGCGCCGGGAACCGCTCCACGGGCCCCTCGCGGTAGGCGTCCCAGGGAACGGTCTGTCCGATGGTGCCCGCCTTGTCGCCCTCCGAACCCCACACGGTCGGGCCGATGCCCGGCTGCTCGGCCGGACCGACCACCACGGCGCCCGCCCCGTCGGCGAACAGGAAGGAGGTGGTGCGGTCGGTCAGGTCGGTCAGGTCGGAGAGCCGCTCCACGCCGATCACCACGACGTACTCGGCGCTGCCCTCGACGACCATGCCCTTGGCCAGGGTCAGGCCGTAGCCGAAGCCGGCGCAGGCGGCGGAGATGTCGAAGGCGGCCGGCTTGCCGGCGCCCAGGCGGTGGGCGATGCGGGTGGCGATCGCCGGGGTCTGCTCGAAGTGGGAGACGGTGGAGACGACCACGGCCCCGACCCGCTCGGGCGGGATGCCCGCGTTGGCCAGTGCCTTCCCGGCGGCGGCCACCGACATCTCCTCCACCGTCTCGCGGTCGTCCGCCCAGTGGCGGGTCGCGATGCCGGACCGCGAGCGGATCCACTCGTCGGAGGAGTCGATGTGTTCCAGGATGGTCTCGTTGGGGACGACCCGGCTCGGGCGGTATCCGCCGACGCCGAGGATTCGCGCGGCGGGTGCGCCCCGGCTCGCCCTGATGGTGGCGCTCATGGTGTCGCGGCTCCTCCTCGGCGGTTGCCCACCGCTCGCTGCTGGACGGGCCGGTGGCCCGCCTCTCGTGCCGGACCCCGACGGATCGGGGAGGGGAACGGTCGGCCCGGGCACGCCCGGCGCGCCGTCGTGCGGTGCGCGTACCCGGCCCGGGCGCGGCTCACCGGTCATCGCCGCCGGAGTGCTCGGCGAGCACCTCGCGGGCGGCGGGGAGGTCGTCGGGCGTCTTCACCGCGACGGTGCGCACGCCCTTCATGGCGCGCTTGGCCAGGCCGGTCAGGGTCCCGCCGGGGCACAGCTCGATCAGGGCGTCGGCCCCCATCCCGAGGAAGGTCTCCGTGCACAGGTCCCACCGCACCGGGTTGGAGACCTGCGAGACCAGACGGTCGAGGACCTCCTTGCCGGACGCGACCGGCTCGCCGTCGGCGTTGGAGACCCAGGTCACCACCGGGTCGACGGGCTCCAGTTCACCGGCCGCGGCGGCCATCGCCTCGACGGCCGGGGCCATGTGCGCGGTGTGGAAGGCGCCGGCGACCTTCAGGGGGATGACCCGGGCCCGCTCGGGACGGTCCTCGGCGAGCGCGGCCAACTGCTCCAGGGTGCCCGCCGCGACGACCTGTCCGCCACCGTTGGCGTTGGCGGCGGTCAGCCCCAGTCGTTCGAGGTGGGCGGCGACCTGCTCCGGGTCGCCGCCGAGCACGGCGGACATGCCGGTGGCGGTGACCGCGGCGGCCTCGGCCATGGCCAGGCCGCGCCGGCGCACCAGGCGCAGCGCGTCCTCGGGGGAGAGGACCCCCGCGACGGCGGCGGCGGCCAGTTCGCCCACGCTGTGGCCGGCCACGACGTCCGGCCCGCGGTTCGCGGCGGTCGGCGCGAGCGGCGACGGCGCGGTGCCGGCGTCGGTGTCCGCGAGCAGGTACTCGGCGGAGAGCAGGGCGGAGGCCACCAGCAGTGGCTGTGCCACGGCGGTGTCACGGATCTCCTCGGCGTCGGCCTCGGTACCGAAGTGCAGCAGGTCCAGGCCGATCACCTCCGACCAGCCGCGCAGGCGGTCGGTGGCACCGGGAAGGTCCAGCCACGGGGTCAGGAAGCCGGGCGTCTGGGAGCCCTGGCCGGGGGCGACGAGTACGAGCACTCCCACACTCTCTCTCGGGACGGGCGGTCCCCACCGGTGGGGACCGGGACGAAGAACGGACGGGGGAATTGTCGCGGCCCCACAAAGCGGGACGTCAAGTCCGGGGACCGGGCTCGCCCTCGTCGAGTCGTCCCAGCATGAGGGCGATGCGCAGTGTGAAGGCCGAACGGACCTCGGAGGGCGACCACCCGGTGACGTCCGTCACACGTCGCAGCCGGTACCGCACGGTGTTGGGGTGAACGAACAGGATCCGCGCCGCCCCCTCCAGGCTGCTGGCCTGTTCCAGGTACACGCTCAGGGTCTCCAGCAGAGCCGAACCGGCCTGTTCCAGCGGTCTGTAGATCTCCTCCACCAACAGTTCCCGGGCCACCGGGTCACCGGCCATCGCCCGCTCCGGCAACAGGTCGTCGGCGAGCACCGGGCGGGGGGCGTCGGGCCAGGCGGCGCAGGCCCGCAGGCCGGCGGCGGCGGCCCGCGCCGACCGGGTGGCCGCCGGCAGGTCGGCCACGGGCGGGCCGGCCACCACGGGGCCCGGAGCGAACGGCCCGATCAGCGACTTGGCGGCGCGCAGCGGGTCCTCCGCGCCCCCCGCGATGACCACGAGCCGTTTGCCCAGCACCCCGGTCAGCACCTGGAGCCGGGCGTACCGCGCGGCCCGGCGGATCGCCTCCACCGTCAGTTCGCTGTCACCGTTGGGGGCGCTGCCCAGCACCACCGTCACGTGCTCGGGCGACTTCCATCCCAGCGCGGCGGCACGGGAGATGTCGCCCTCGTCGATCTCCCCGGAGACCACGGCGTTGACCACCAGGGACTCCAGGCGGGCGTCCCAGGCCCCCCGTGCCTCGGCGGCCTGGGCGTAGACCTGCGCGGTGGCGAAGGCGATCTCCCGGGCGTACACCAGCAGGGCGTTGCGCAGTGCCTCCTCGCCCCCCGGGGCCGCGATCTCGTCCACCGCCGCCTCCACCACCTCGATGGTGGTGCGGACCATCTCGACGGTCTGCCGCAGGGTGATGGCCCGGGTGAGTTCGCGCGGGGCGGTGCCGAAGACATCGGTGCTGATGGCCTGTGGCGTCTCCGGGTGGCGGAACCACTCGGTGAAGGCGGCGATGCCGGCCTGGGCGACCAGCCCGATCCAGGATCGGTTCTCCGGCGGCATGGCGCGGTACCAGGAGAGGTTCCGGTCCATCCGCGCGATGGCGGCGGCGGCGAGTTTCCCCGCGGACTGCTCCAGGTTCCGGACGGTCGCGGCGTGCGGGTGGGTGTCATCGGCTTCGGGCACGGTCACAGCCTGCCTCATGCCGCGTCCGCCGTGGTCGGGGGGTGTCGCGGCTCACTCGCCGGGGTTCGGGCGCGGGCGCCCCGGTCCCGGCTCGCGCCGGGTGGTCGGGCGGCGCAGAGTGGAAAGGGGCCCGGGGTGGGGAGAGG
>NZ_VKHS01001459.1 GCF_014141525.1 Streptomyces calidiresistens | reverse complement strand
GTCGGGGTCGGGGTCGGCGGCGGTGCCGGCGAGCGGCGGGTGGTGGACGGGGGGCTCCGGCCGGCGCGGATCACGGGGGCGGTTGACCCACACCAGCGAGGCGGGCACCAGGAGTTCGGTGTCCCGGTGCAGGTCGCGGCCGGTGGTCCAGGTGACGGGCAGGTCCCGCTCGAAGGGCACGAACGGGAAACCGCGCGCGGCGTACTGTTCCGGCGCGTACAGGGCGAGGGTGCGGGGGTCCAGGGCGGACCGGCCGGCGCGGGCCAGCTCGTCCCGGGAGCGGAGCGGCTCGGCGGCTCCGGCGGGATCGGGAGGGGCGTTGCCGCACAGGCGCTCGACGGCCTCGCCGACGGCGGCGCGGCGGGAGCGGTCCGGGTCGCCGAGGGCGGCGCCCCCGGTGGCGGGATCCACGACGCCGGGGCCGGGGACGAGGTGGGCGGTGTGCGAGACGCACAGCGGCACGGTCACCACCCGGGGGCGGTCGCGCACCACCCGGGCCACCACGCCGTCGGGGCCGATGACGGCCTCCACGGGATCGGGGGGATCGGCGGCGCGTCGCCCCGTCGGGACGGTCGTCGATCCCGCCGGTCCGGGTGTCGGGGGCACGGGTTCCACTCTCCTGATCGGGGACGGGCTCCGGG
>NZ_VKHS01001458.1 GCF_014141525.1 Streptomyces calidiresistens | reverse complement strand
CGCCCCGGCACGCCCCTGACACCCTCTCCGCGAGCCGCTTCCGGCCGACCGGAGGCAGGGGCGCCGGTGAACGAGAGGAACGCCTTCGACGGGGACCTGAGCTGGGCCTACGTCCTTCGGCCCACCGGCATCGAGGTCATCCACCTCACCGGCCACGGACCCGCCCGGGGCCGGGTCGTGGAGTGGGACCGGGACCCACGGACACGTTTCTCCGACGCTCCCCGGGCGTGGCGTCCACCATCTCCTCCCCCACCCGGAAAGGACCACGTGCCCGCCCCTTCGCGGAAGACTTCGGAACCATCGGCCGGATCAACCGTGGTCGAGAAACAACTCGGTTTGTCGATCGATGAGCTGGTGACGCGTCACGAGACGCACGACCCGCTGCGCAAGATCGCCCACATGGTCATTTCGGCCGCCGACGACCTCGACACCACCGACCACCTGCTCCTGGAAGAAACCGAGCGTCTGCGTGAGGCCTTGGCCCGGATGGTGGACGGCAGGCTCGAGGTCACAGTCCTCGGAAACGGGGACATCCTCCACAACGCCGCGCGGGTGAACACACTCGCTGTTCGACACCGCGAGCAACGCCGTCACCTTCACGGGCTGTCTCTTCTATTAACTAACGCTGCCGACGCAGCGGAG
>NZ_VKHS01001457.1 GCF_014141525.1 Streptomyces calidiresistens | reverse complement strand
GGGGATACGGGGGTGTGCGGATGAAGAGACGCGGCGGGGCCGCGGGGTGCGCTCCCAGACGGCTGAAACGTATTAACGTGACGCGGTCCCGTCAATCCCGCTCGCGCACCGGTGTCCCGTGTGCGGGTTTCGCCCCCGATGTCCGTTCGTGGTCCCCCGCACGCTCTCCCGGCCCCGGCATCGCTCTCCCGGCCCCGGATCCCTTTCCCAAATTCCCCGGCTGTCACGGTCGGTGACCATCGGCCGGCCGGCGTGTCGGCGGATCGAATTCCCGAACCGGTCCCACCGCGCCCGAACAGCGGTGATCCGCCGGGGACTCCGGCCGCCGCTCCCCGGACGCCGTACCCGAGGCTGCGCGACGCTCCGCGTTCTGGCAGAGTTCGGGGGACGGTTGGGTGACCGACGCACTCGTGTCGCCCCCGTCACCCGTTCCAGTCCTGCCGGAGGTTTCCATGGCGACGCCCGACGTCCACCCCGGATCCCCCGTACCCGGACGCGGCGGGTCCCCGTTCGCCTCCGCGCCGGCCGCCGAGCCGGCGCTCGCGGACTCCCCGGACATCGTGCCGCCGGTCGCCCCGATGCCCCTCGGCACCGACGCGCCGCGGGCCCCCCTCCCCGGCGCGTCGGTGCCGAGGGGCATCG
>NZ_VKHS01001456.1 GCF_014141525.1 Streptomyces calidiresistens | reverse complement strand
GTGTGCGCCTCGTGGGAGTCCTCCCGCGTTCGGCCCATACCCGTCACGAAAGCCGCACACGGCATCCGGCCCCGGTCCCCCGGCGGTCCCGCGGGCGCTTCCGCGCCCCGACCGCGACGGTAGGCGGTGACCAGGAAGTCACCGGCGACGATCTCGGTGACGCGTTCGGGACCGCCGGTCGTCTCCCGCGGTTCCTCGTCGCGCGGTGCGGGGTGGTTGGGGTCCATGTCATTCCCTCGGAAGCGGTGCGGGGCTCGCGCCCGGGCGGTGTGCGACTTCGCAGTCGGGTGGTGGCGGTGGCGTCGGGAGTCATCGCGGCCGGCGCCGGATGTGCTCGACCGGCTCGGAACGGCATCGAACGCCTGCCGCCGCCCCCAACGTTACTGTCGTATCATTTCGCGCCGCGCCGGGGCACCGGGGTCGACGTCACGGCTTGGTAAGCAGCCGCGCCGCCCGCGCGCCGGGAGCCGAAAGGCCGGCACTTCGCCCCGAATCATCACCGATGACCGTTTCAATGGGTGTGCGCCTCGTGGGAGTCCTCCCGCGTTCGGCCCATACCCGTCACGAAAGCCGCACACGGCATCCGGCCCCGGTCCCCCGGCGGTCCCGCGGGCGCTTCCGCGCCCCGACCGCGACGGTAGGCGG
>NZ_VKHS01001455.1 GCF_014141525.1 Streptomyces calidiresistens | reverse complement strand
ATCTGTATAAGAGACAGGTTCGCAGCCGGCCGGACCACGCCTGGTGATCATCGCCCCGCGCGACGGCGTCTCCGCCTACGCCCCCTCCCCGGAGGCCGTCGAGCACCTGATGGAGGCGGGCATCCCCCACCTGTACGCGGGGGTGGTGGAGACGACCGGCTTCGTCGGGCCGCTGGTGCTCCCCGGTCGCACCCCCTGTGCCGGGTGCCTGATGCGCGAACGGGAGCGGCGGGAGGCCGGCTGGCCGCTGCTGGTGGGGCAGTGGCGGCACGGACGCCGGGCGGCCGGTACCCCCTCCTGCGACACCGCGCTGGCCACGACGGTGGCGGGGCTGGCGGCGGTCGCGGCGCTCGGGGTGGTGGACGGCGCCCCGGGATGTCCGCCGGAGGCCGGTGCCCCGGGCCACGGGGGCGGGACGCCTCCGGGAGCGGACTCCGGAGCGGAGTGGTGCGGTCGTCTGGAGGTGACGCTTCCGGGACCCCGGGTCGAACGGCAGGCGGTGGTGGCCGACCCGGGGTGCCCCTGTGGGGCCGCCGCGTTCCGGCCGGCGGGCGGGTCGGGGGCGTCCTCCGACGACGGGGCCCCGGCGCCGCGTTCCCCGGCGCCGTGAGCCCTCGGCTCCCGTCGGTTCCGCGGGGGAGGATC
>NZ_VKHS01001454.1 GCF_014141525.1 Streptomyces calidiresistens | reverse complement strand
GGGGACGGCGGTGTCCGGCCCGCCCGGGCCCCGGACGGCCCGGGGTCGGGTGCGGCCGGCGGTCGGGCCGTCGGCCGCACCCGGGGTGCGGGGGTCGGCGGGCGGTCCGTGGTGCGGACCGGGCCGACCGGGGTCCGAACCGTCGGTCGGACGGTCGGGACCGCTTCGGGGGGACCCGTCGCCGCGGGGCCCGGGGGCACCGGCGGCCGGGGGACGGTGCCCCGTCGCGCGGGGGCGCCGCCCCGTGCACCGCCGGCGCGGGTCGGGCACGGCCGCCGGCGGCTCAGGAGCCGCCGGCGGCCGGGACGCTCCCGGTCAGCACCTCGGCGGCGGCCTCGGCGCAGACCCGGGCCGCGCCGTGGGTGGCGATGTGCAGGGCGCCGGTGGGCGGGGCCTGCGGCACGCCCATCTCCACCACCGCGGTGTCCGGGCGGGCGGCGACGAGCGCCGCCAGGGTCTCCCCCATCCAGGCGTGCCGGTGGACATCGCGCACGACGACCACGAGTCGGCGGTCCCCGGCCTCCCGCAGCACCTCCTCGGCCGTCCCCCGCGCCGTTCCGTCGGCGGGGCGGCCCCGGCGGTCGGTGGTGGTACCGGGGAGCAGGCGGGCCAGGGCGGGGCCGAGGCCCCAGGGGGTCTCGGCCTG
>NZ_VKHS01001453.1 GCF_014141525.1 Streptomyces calidiresistens | reverse complement strand
CGCGAGCGGGGCGATCACGGGGGATCGCACGGGGGAATGGCGCTCCGGGGACGCGGAGGCGGAGTTCACCGCCTACGTGAGGGAGCGTCGGGCCTCGCTCTACGCCGCCGCCTACCACCTCACCGGCGACCGCCACGAGGCGGAGGACCTGCTGCAGAGCGCGCTGTTGTCCACCTACCGGGCCTGGGACCGGATCAGCGACAAGGGCGCGGTCGGCGGTTACCTCCGTCGCACCATGACCAACCTGCACATCAGCGCCTGGCGGCGTCGCAAGCTCAACGAGTACCCGACCGAGGAACTGCCGGAGGAGCCCGGCGACCAGGACACCATGCGCGGCACCGAGCTGCGGACCGTCCTGTGGCAGGCGCTCGCCCGGCTGCCCGAGCAGCAGCGCACCATGCTCGTCCTGCGCTACTACGAGGGCCGCACCGATCCGGAGATCGCCGACACCCTGAACATCAGTGTCGGCACGGTCAAGAGCAGCATCTGGCGCACCCTGCGCCGGCTGCGCGAGGACCGCACGCTCGGCCCCGGCCGGGACCGGGACCTGTGCTTCGGGGAACTGGTGGCCTGAGCGCCGCGCACCCGAATCCGCGTGCCGTCCGGTGCGCGGCGGGGGGATCCGATCCGGGGGGACGGAGGGGAACGG
>NZ_VKHS01001452.1 GCF_014141525.1 Streptomyces calidiresistens | reverse complement strand
CCCCGCCCGCCACCGGGGCGACCACCGGCGGCCCCAGCGGCTCGGGCCCCTCGGCCCCCGGCGGGGGAGTGGCCCGATCCAACGGCACCAGTCGTTCCGGGGCCAGGGCGAGCACCGCGCGCCGCCACCGGTCGGGAGCCGTGACGTCGTCCGGCGAGGGCGTCACCGGCACCCGCAGACGGTGCACGCCGGTGCCGTCGGTGCGCGCGAAGCCGCACCCGGCCGGCGGGGCGGCGCCGGGCCCCTCGCCCGGCCGCCAGGGGGAGGGACCCAGCACGGCGGCGGTGGTCCGGGCCCCCGGACCGCCCAGCACGACCCGGGCGCGGAGATCCGCGGCCCATCCCGGGTCCGAGGGCAGGTGGTCGACCTGTTCGCCGATCACCACCGTGACGCCGGCGGCCCGTCCCCGGCGCAGCAGGGCCGCCACCCCGGGGTCCGCCGCGCCCCCGGCCAGGGGCACCGAGGGGCGGTCCAGCACCACCCACAGCGACGGGCGATCCCCCGCCCCGCGATCGCGCTCCCGTTCGCGGTCCCGCAATCGGCGATCGGTCTCCGACAGCGCCCACTCCACCAGGGCGGCGGCGCCGGCGGGACCGTGCTCCACCGCCCGGACCCCGCGGCGTCCCCGCAGGAATTCCCAGTCGCCCCCACC
>NZ_VKHS01001451.1 GCF_014141525.1 Streptomyces calidiresistens | reverse complement strand
TATATACGAGACAGCTCCCCCGTCCGATCCCCCGTCCGATCCCCCGTCCGATCCCGGTGCCGTGCCCGGCTACCGGGCCCTGTTCCGCCTCCCCGGCTTCGCCGGACTGTGGCTCTCCTTCGCCCTGTCCGTCGGCGCGACCGCCCTGGCCGGTCTCGCCCTCGGCACCCTGGTGCACGACCGCACCGGTTCGCCGCTGCTCACGGCGGTGGGCACGCACGGCGCGACCCTCGCCGCGGTCCTCGGCGCCCTGACCCTGATGTCGCTCGCCGACGGCCGCCGCCCCCGCCGCACCCTGCTCGTCCTGCAGTGGATCTCCGTGGCCGGGGTCGCCGCGCAGGCGGTGCCGGGGGTCCCGCTGCCCGTCCGGCTCGGCCTGGTCCTGGCGCTGGGCCTCCCGCACGCCCTGGCGACCGGCTGCCGGCTGGGACTGCTCGCCGGCGCGGTGCCCCCCACCGGGTACGCCCGGGCCCGCTCGCTGATGGGCCTCACCGCCGCCGGCGCCACCGCGCTGTGCCAGGTCGCGGGTGCCGCCCTGCTGTCCCGACTCTCCCCCGCCGGCCCGCTGCTGATCGCCGCCGCCCTCCTGGCCGCCGGGGCGGTGGTGGTGGCGACGACGGCGCGGGAGCGGCCCGCCCCGCCCGGGCCCGATC
>NZ_VKHS01001450.1 GCF_014141525.1 Streptomyces calidiresistens | reverse complement strand
CCCCCACCCCGCCGGTGCGATGAGTCCGATGAACGAGAGGGCCTGTGGATAACGGCCGGCGGGTTGTCGGAGCCGGCTCGTACGGTGTGGGCGTGGACGAGACGACGGTGATCGAAACGGACGCCGGTGCCGGGACACGGGCGCTGGTGGTGCTGTGCGCGGCGGTGGTGGTGCACGACCGGGCGGCCGGCCGGGTGGTGATGGTGCGGCGCGGGCCGGAGGCGGGGTTCGCGCCGGGGCTGTGGGACCTGCCGGTGGGCAAGACCGATCGGGGCGAGTCGGTGAGCGCGGCGGCGGTCCGGGAGCTGTGGGAGGAGACCGGCGTCCGGGTCGCCGAGGAGGACCTGCGCCTGGCACACGTGGTGCACGGGGCCCAGGCATCGAAAGGGCCGGACGGGTTCGTGACCGTGGTCTTCACCGCCGAGCGCTGGGAGGGGGAGCCGGTGAACCGCGAGCCGACCAAGCACGACCGGGTGGAGTGGGTGCCGGTGGGGGCGATACCGGGCGAGGTGGTGCTCTCCACCGATCGGATCCTGGCCGCCTGCGTGGAGCGCCGGCCGGCGGGGGTGTCCCTGCACGGCTGGGATTGAGCGGACGCCCCTCGGCGCCCCGACCGTCGATTTCCCCTTCGCCGGGAAGGGCGGCGCGGGAGGGC
>NZ_VKHS01000145.1 GCF_014141525.1 Streptomyces calidiresistens | reverse complement strand
GGGGAGGGGCGAGGGGGACGGCCGGCTCGTCACAATCGGTCGAGCAACCCCGCCGCCATGGCGCGGGCGTGCCGCAGACGGGTGATGTCGCTTTCCAGGCCGGCGCGCGTCATGGCGCCCTCCAGGAGGAAGGCCAGGTGTTCCGCCGTGGTTCGCGCCGTGTCGGGGCGCCCGGGCAACAGCGCCGCGAGGTGCCCGGCCATCAGACGCTCGACTTCCTCTTTGTGTCGGCGCACCAGAGCGCGCCCCTCGTCCCCGACGGGCATTTCCGCGGCGGCGTTGAGCAGTCCGCAGCCACGGAAACCGTCCCCGGTGGCGCTGTCGATGTAGGTGTCGAAGACGGCCAACACGCCGTCGCGAGGACTTTCGGCCCGCTGGAGGCGCGAACGGTACCTCGACAGCCATTCCTCGTGCCGGGCGTCCAGGTAGGCGCGGACGAGTTCGGCTTTGGAGGAGAAGTTGTTGTACAGGCTCATCTTCGCCACCCCGGCCTCGGCCGTGATCGTGTCGATGCCGGTTGCCGTGATTCCGTCGCTGTAGAAACGCGGCGCCGCGGCGGCCAGAATGCGCTCGCGAGCCGGCCGCCGCCTGCCGGCCCCCGGTGCCCGCTCCATTCCACTCATCGGAACCTCGATTTGCATAGGTAGACTGGTCTACCCAGTATAGGGGGGTGAACGGCGTCCCGGGCAGCCACTGCCGGGCCGCGCCCCCTCCGTCGCCGACCATCGAGGAAGACATCATGACCCTCCTGACCGACAACCTCGTCGTCGATGGTGTGCGCCTGGCCTACCGGGATCGCGGCCGGGGCGAACCGGTGGTCTTCATCCACGGCACGCCCTCGCACTCCCACGAATGGCGCGATGTCGTACCGTCCGTCGAGGAGGCCGGCTTCCGGACTCTCACCTATGACCTGCTGGGATACGGCCTCTCCGAGCGGCCGGTGAACCGCGACACCTCCGTCGCCGCCCAGACGGACCTCCTGGGACGCCTTCTCGACGCGCTGGGCGTCGACCGCGTCGGCATCGTCGCCCACGACATCGGCGGCGCCATCGCTCAGCGCTTCGCCCTCGCCCACCCCGGGCGGGTGCGGCGGCTGATGATCATCGACTCGGTCAGTCATGACTCGTGGCCCTCCCCGACCTGGCGGAAGATCATCGAGGAGCACCCGGACGGCTTCGCGAACATGCCGCAGGACGCGTTCGATGCCCTGCTGACCCGGCAGCTCGAGATGACCGTCGCCGACGAAACGCTCATGGCCGGAGACGTTCTCCGGGCGTACCTGGCGCCCCATCGATCGCCGCTGGGCCGCGTCTCCTTCTTCGAACACCAGGTGCGCCACTACGACTCGAGGTACACCGAGGAGATCGCGGATCGGCTCGGGCATCTGACCATGCCCGTCCGCATCGTGTGGGGCGAGGAGGACCGGTGGCAGCCCCTCCACCACGCGAAGCGGCTCGCCGGCGCCATCCCGCACGCCGAACTCGTCGTCGTCCCCGGGACCGGCCACTTCCTCATGGAGGAGGCCCCCGAACGTGTCGTACGCGAGATCGACGACTTCTTCGGCTCCCCGTCCCCGGTCACCGCACGCGGGTGATGCCCCGGTGCCGGCGACACCCCCGGGCCGGCCGGTGGCGGGGGCGACGACCGCCCGCGGCTCCGCTCCGCGACTGTCCGGCTCGGGGACCCCGGCTCGGCCACTCCCCGCCCGTCGTCACACCGGGTTACCATGCTCACTTCGTGCCGGAAACCGGGGACGAGGGACGACACGTCATCGACGGACCGCCCGACCGGCGGGGAGGACGGAGACCCCGCAACAACTCCCCGGATCCCCCCGGAGACCACTTCCGTGACATGAGCCGTGGATGGCAGGACGAAGAGTCGGACAACCCGGGAAAGTGATGAGAAGACTGGCGGCCACCCGCTATGTGACGCCCCTGCGGGAGGGCGGTTCGCTGCCCGGCATCGTCGAGGCCGAGGACCTGGGCACGTACGTGATGAAATTCCACGGCGCCGGCCAGGGGCGACGCACCCTCGTGGCCGAGGTCGTCGCGGGGGAACTCGCCCGCCGTCTGGGCCTGCGGGTTCCGGATCTGGTGCTCCTGCGGCTCGACCCGGTCATCGGACGTGCCGAACCGGACGAGGAGGTGCAGCACCTCCTGCGCGCCAGCGAGGGGTTGAACCTGGGCATGGACTTCCTGCCGGGGGCGATCGGATTCGACCCCCTCGCCTACGCCGTCGACCCGGTGGAGGCCGGGCGGGTGGTGTGGTTCGACGCGTTGGTGCGCAACGTCGACCGGTCCTGGCGCAACCCCAACCTCCTGGTGTGGCACGGTGACCTGTGGCTCATCGACCACGGGGCGAGCCTGGTCTGGCAGCACAACTGGGCCGGCGCGGCGGACGCGGCCGGCCGCCCCCACGACGCCTCCGACCACGCCCTCGCCCCGGCGGGGCCGGATCCGAGGGCGGCGGGCGCGGAGTTGGAGCCGTTGATCACGGAGGAACTGTTGCGCGAGGTGGTGGCCGAGGTGCCCGACGAGTGGTTGGCGGGCGAGGCCGGTTTCGCCGACGCCGAGGCGGTCCGCACGGCGCACGTGGGAGTTCTCCTCCGGCGGGCGCGGGGATTGGCCGAGCGCATCGTCATCGGGCCCCCCACCACCGACGGGCCGAGCCGCGCGCCCGGCTGGTTGACCGGCGGGTTCCCGATCGCGGGGGCGGATCGATGAGCCCTCGGACCGCCGGTCGCCCCGGGGGCGCGGAGGACCCCCCGCGGGAGGTCTTCGACTACGCCCTCCTGCGGGTGGTGCCCCGGCCCGAACGGGGCGAGTCCATCAACGCGGGCGTGCTGCTGTGGTGCCGGGGCCGCTCCTGGCTGGGCGCCCGGGTGCACCTGGACGAGGACCGTCTGCTCGCCCTGGACCCGGGGGCGGACGTGATCGGCGTGCGCGCGGCCCTGCGCGCCGCAGAGGAACTGTGCCGGGGCGGGGCCGCCGCCGGGCAGGCGGCGGCGGAGGATCCGGGCCGCCGGTTCCGGTGGCTGACCGCACCGCGCAGCACCGTCGTCCAACCGGGTCCGGTGCACAGTGGCCTCACCCGGGACCCCGAGGCGGAGCTGGAGCGCCTGTTGTACCTGTTGGTGCACCCGGTGACCCGGCGGGCGGCACGTGTTCCGGAGGCGGACTGAGTCCCATCCCGCGGCCCGGCCGGCCGGGCCGCCCCGTTCGGCGAGCCGAACCGGCCGCCGGTCCCCGCTGTGCCCCGCCTCACCCGCGTGGCCGTTGACAGCCGCAGGCCGGGGCTCTAGCGTCGCAGACGCACAAGACTAAGCGGTTGCTCATTCCGGGGATCCGTCGTCGCTCGCCGGCGATCGACGCGGCGCTCCCCGCTTCACTCAACGGCGAGGGGAACCACCATGTCCACCACCGTTCAGCGCGTCGCCATCGTCACCGGAGGGGCCCGGGGCATCGGCGCCGCCACCGCCGTACGACTGGCCCGCGAGGGTCGCGCCGTCGCCGTCCTGGATCTGGACGAGGCCGCCTGCAAGGACACCGTCGACAGCATCACCGCCGATGGCGGCACCGCCCTGGCCGTGGGCTGCGACGTCTCCGACACCGAACAGGTCTCCGCCGCCGTGGACCGGGTCGCCGCCGAGCTCGGCCCGCCCGTGGTCCTGGTCAACAACGCCGGTGTGCTGCGCGACAACCTGTTGTTCAAGATGAGCGACGACGACTGGGACACCGTCATGAACGTGCACCTGCGCGGTGCCTTCCTGATGACCCGGGCCTGCCAGAAGCACATGGTCGACACCGGCTTCGGACGGGTCGTCAACCTCTCCTCCAGCTCGGCGCTGGGCAACCGGGGACAGGCCAACTACGCCGCCGCCAAGGCGGGTCTGCAGGGCTTCACCAAGACCCTCGCCAAGGAGCTCGGCAAGTTCGGCATCACCGCCAACGCCGTCGCCCCCGGCTTCATCGTCACCGACATGACCGCGCAGACCGCCGCCCGGGTCGGGATGGGTTTCGAGGACTTCCAGAAGGCCGCCGCCGACCGCATCCCGGTGCAGCGGGTGGGGCGCCCGGAGGACATCGCCAACGCCGTCGCCTTCTTCACCGGCGAGGACGCGGGCTTCGTCTCCGGACAGGTGTTGTACGTGGCCGGTGGCCCGCTCAACTGAGGGAGACGAGACCATGACCGACGCATCCGGCCCGGGAGCACCCTCCCCGGCCCCCGTGGACACCCCCGCCGACAGCGGCCGGGTGGCCCTGGTCACCGGTGGCAGCCGCGGTATCGGCTTCGGCATCGCCCGCGCCCTGGTGGCGCGCGGCGATCGGGTGTGCATCACCGGCCGGACCGAGGAGTCGCTGCGCGAGGCGGTGAAGGACCTCGGTGCCGACCGGGCCATGTACGTGGTCGGCAAGGCCCACGACGGGGACCACCGCGCCGAGGCGGTCGAGCGGGTGATCTCCGAGTACGGTCGCCTGGATCACCTGGTGAACAACGCCGGGACCAACCCGGTCTTCGGCGGTCTCGCGGACCTGGACCTCGCCGTGGTCCGCAAGATCTACGAGACCAACGTCATCTCCGCCCTCGGCTTCGCCCAGCTGGCCCGGACCGCCTGGCAGGGCGAGCACGGCGGCACCATCGTCAACGTGGCCTCGGTGGCCGGCCTCAACTCCTCGCCCTTCGTGGGCGCGTACGGGATGAGCAAGGCCGCGATGATCAACCTCACCCAGCAACTGGCCCACGAGTTCGCCCCGTCGGTGCGGGTCAACGCGGTGGCCCCCGCCGTGGTCCGCACCCGCTTCGCGGCGGCGCTGTACGAGGGGCGCGAGGAGCAGGTGCTCTCCCGCTACCCCCTCGGACGCCTGGGCACCCCCGAGGACATCGGCGGAGCCGTCGCCTTCCTCACCTCGTCCGACTCGGCGTGGATGACCGGCCAGACCCTGCTGCTGGACGGAGGACTGTTCCTCAACGCCGGCGTCTCCTGAACCACCGCGGTCCCGGACCCCACCCCGCGCGGCACCGCCTGTCGGTGCCGCGCGGTACGTTGCCCCCGATCGTCGCTTCACCCCGAACGACGAGGCACACATCGGAGGTTGGATCCGTGATCGACACGCTGCCCGGTGACTGGCAGACCGTCCTCGGCGAGGAATTGCGGCAGCCCTATTTCAAGGAGCTGACCGCCTTCGTCGAGGCCGAGCGGGCCGCGGGCCCCGTCTACCCCCCGCCCGGGCAGGTCTTCGCCGCGCTGGAGGCCACCCCCTACGCGGAGGTCCGGGTCGTCATCCTCGGGCAGGACCCCTACCACGGGGAGGGCCAGGGCCACGGACTGGCCTTCTCCGTCCGCCCCGGGGTCCGCATCCCGCCCTCCCTGCGCAACATCTACAAGGAGTTGCACGCGGACCTCGGCGTGCCCGTCCCCACCACGGGCCACCTCATGCCGTGGGCCCGCCAGGGGGTCCTGCTGCTCAACACCGTCCTGACCGTCCGCGCCGGTGAGGCCAACTCCCACCAGGGACGCGGCTGGGAGCACTTCACCGACGCCGTCATCCGGGCTGTCTCCGACCGCGAGCGACCGGTGGTCTTCGTCCTGTGGGGGGCGAAGGCCCAGAAGAAGATCCGCCTGATCGACACCGACCGCCACACCGTGGTCGCCGGCGCCCACCCCTCCCCGCTCTCGGCCCGCAAGTTCCTGGGATCACGCCCCTTCGGCGCGATCGACGCCGCGCTCGCCCGGCACGATCTGCCGCCCGTCGACTGGCGGATCCCCGACCCCGCCTGAGCCCCGCGGGGCGCCGGCCCGTACCCGCCGACGGGCCGGCGACGCCCGGCGCGCCGCGGCGGGCCTCCCGCCGCGGCGGGGCGGACGCGTATGCTGCCGCACACGGCCCCATCCCGACCCCGGGCCCGCGCGTTCCCGCCCCGGCCGGCCGCGTTCGGTGGATGCGGGTCGCCGGACCACCCCACCCACCGAGGGAGCCCCGTGAGGATCGGCGTGATCGGCCTGGGCGACATCGCCCGCAAGGCGTACCTCCCCGTGCTCACCGCCCTGCCCGACTGCGAACCCCACCTGCACACGCGCAGCGCCACCACCCTGGAACGGATCGGTGACGCCTACCGGGTGCCCCCCGCCCACCGGCACGCCGCGCTGGACTCGCTGCTGGCGGCCGGACTCGACGCCGCCTTCGTGCACGCCCCCACCGAGACCCACCCGGCCCTGGTGACCGCCCTGCTGAGGGCGGACGTGCCGGTGTACGTCGACAAACCGATCGCCTACGAACTGGCCGACGCCCAGCGGGTCGCCGCACTGGCGGAGGAGCGCGGAGTCGGCCTCGCGGTCGGGTTCAACCGCCGCCACGCCCCGGCCTACGCCCAGTGCCTGGAGCACCCCCGCGATCTCATCGTGCTCCAGAAGCACCGCGTCGGCCTGCCCGAGGATCCCCGTCGTCTCGTCTACGACGACTTCATCCACGTCGTGGACACCCTGCGCTTCCTGGCCCCCGCCCCGATCGACCGGGTCGCGGTCGACGGAGTGGTGCGGGACGGCCTGCTCCACCAGGTGGTGCTGCACCTGTCGGGGCGGGGCTTCACCGCCCTCGGGGCCATGAACCGGCGGTCGGGCTCGGCCGAGGAGATCCTCGAGGTGTCCGGTCACGACACCAAACGGGAGGTCCGCAACCTCGCCGAGGTCATCGACCACAAGGGACAGCCGAGTCTGCGGCGCCGCGGCGACTGGGTTCCCCCGGCTCGCCAGCGCGGCATCGAGCAGGCGGTCCTGGCCTTCCTGCACGATGTGCGCTCGGGACGGCGGTTCGACATCGCGGACGCCCTGCGCACCCACGAACTGTGCGAGCGGATCCTGGACGGCCTGGACGGATCCGATTGACCGGGTGCCCCCGGTCGGCCGGCCGCCGGTGGGCAGCGGGCTCCGGCCTCCCGCCGGGAGACGCGAAGGGGGCGGTGCCGGCCGGCACCGCCCCCTTCGCGCCGGTGCCCCGTCCCGGGGCACCGGCTTCGTTCAGCCGCCGAACTCCTGACCCGCCAGGGGGTCCAGAACCCCCATCCACACCAGCACCAGAATCAGGATGCCCACCACGATGCGGTACCAGACGAAGGGGGCGAAGGTGCGGGTGCTGACCCAGTTCATGAACCAGGCGATGATCGCGTACCCCACGAAGAAGGCGACCACGGTGGCGAAGATCGTCGGTCCCCAGGAGACGTGGTCCGCCTCGTTGCCGATCTCCCCCAGCTCGTAGAGGCCGGAGCCGAAGACCGCCGGGATCGCCAGCAGGAACGAGTACCGCGCGGCCGCGGCGCGGGTGTAGCCGAGGAACAGTCCGCCGGTGATCGTGCTGCCCGATCGGGACATTCCGGGGATCAGGGCCAATGCCTGCCACAGGCCGAAGATGATGCCGTCGCGCAGGTTCAGGTCCTCGATCGTCTTGCGCGGTTTCGCCGCACGGTGCCGCCCACCGTGCTCGGCCTGTATCGCCATCCGGTCCGCCACGGCCAGCGCGATGCCCAGCACGATGAAGCTGAGCGCGATCAACCGCAGATCCCGGAAGGGGCCCTGGATCGAATCCTTGAGCAGTACGCCGAACACACCGATGGGGATCGACCCCAGGATCACCAGCCACCCCATCCGGGCGTTGATGTCCTGCCGCAGTTCGGGGGTCCACAGGGAGCGGGTCCACGTGGAGACGATGTTCCAGATGTCCTTGCGGAAATAGATGAGGATCGCCAGTTCGGTGCCGATCTGGGTGACGGCGGTGAAGGCCGCCCCGGGATCCTCCCAGCCCGCCGCGACGGCGACGAGCCGCAGGTGCGCGCTGGAGGAGATCGGGAGGAACTCGGTGAGTCCCTGGACGAGCCCGAGAACAAGTGATTCGAACCAAGACATGGCGCTGCGTGCTCGTCCCTCGGTGATGTCGGTGTTGTCAATGATGATCGTCGGTGGATCAGATCGAAATGGTAGGGCCATCCGATGGAAGGCCCGGCGCGAGGGTCGGATTCCGGATACGTCTCCCCACCACGGCCCCACCACGGCCCCACCAAAGCCCTGTCACGGCCCTGTCACGGCTCCACTCGCCCCCCGTCGCGCTCTCCCGCCCACCGACCGGTCATCCCGTCAACCCGGCCGCGGTCCCTCCCCTCCCGGCGCGCCGCCCGCCCCGGGTGAGGGCGAGGGAGCCCGCCCAGGCGAGAGCGATGATCCCAACGGCTGTGAGGAAGACGGGAGATGAGGGTTGGGAGGCGTTGCTCGCGGCCACACAGTACGCCGTCGTCAGCGGAATCGTGCCCACGGTGGTCGCGGTCAGGAAGGTGGTCCGTCCGATCCGGCCGAACGCCGCCGCCGCGGTGACCCCGGGGAACGGCACCATCGGGATCAACCGCGCCACGACCACGGCGGTGAACCCCCGCCGCCCCGTCCAGCGGTCCGCGGCCCGCACCAGCCCGGGGGGCAGTCGGCGACGCACCCCGTCCCGTCCCCAGCGGCGGAGCACGGTGAAGCCGATCGCCGCGCCCAGGGCCGTCCCGGCCACCGCCGCCAGGGTGCCGGCCACGGCTCCCAGCACCCCGCCCGCCACCAGGTTCATCAGGGGACGGGGCACCATCAGCGCCGTCAGCAGGGCATAGCCCAGAGCGAAGAGGACCGGCACCCAGAGGGCGGGCACCCCGTCGAGGAATTCGGCGACCCCTTCCGCGGTCACCGCGTCCGAACGGGCTCCGAGCAGGGCGAATCCACCCGCCACCGCGGCGGGAACACCCACCAGCGCCAGTGCCAGGAGGCCCGCGGTCCACCATCGGGCGGAGGTCGACGGTCCGGGCCCGGCGCGGTCGGGCGGCGGCCCGGGGTCGGCGGGGATCGTCGGGTCGCGGAACACCGACCGAGCCTAGCCGATGCCCCCGGGCCGGGCCCCGGCGGGCGGGGAACCGACCGACGGGGCACACTGGGTCGGTGTCGCGAGCAGAGCATTCCCCGCATGTCCACGCCTCCCCCTCCCCCCGG
>NZ_VKHS01001449.1 GCF_014141525.1 Streptomyces calidiresistens | reverse complement strand
CCCCCGGTCCACCCCGACCTCCGCCCCCGCCGACGGTTCCGCGCCGGAGGCCACCGGCACGACCTTCGCCGCGGAGCACCGCACCGAGTGCCTGCACGCGGTGACCCGGGGGGAGATGACCTGGCGCACCGCCCCCATCGGCCTCCCGCCCGGTGTGGACGTCACCGGCGTGCTCGCCGAACGGCGCGCCGACCGGGTGTGCCGGGACGACGGCCGGGTCTTCGCGGAGTTCGTCGCCTACGGGGCCGACGACCGCCGCCCGGTGGACTACCGCATGGTGGGGCTCGACCCCGAGGAAGGGCCCGAGCGGGCGTACCGCTTCTCCCTCGCCGGTACCGATCCCGCCGGCGGGGAGGCCATCCGCCGGGTGGAGGTGCGGGTGTGCGTCACCGCCGGTCCGATGCTGCCGGCCTTCCGGTGCGGGGAGGCCGTCGTGGTCGTGCCGGAACGGGTGACCCCCGCACCCGCACCCGCCGCGGACCGATCCGTCACGGGATAGCCGCCCGGCGGCATCCCCGACCCCCGGGAATTGCAGGAAGTCCGAGCACTTCCGGGAATCCCCCAGTGGGCGGGGATGTCGCCGTCCGGGCAATTAACCCGGAATTCACGCCCGCGCCCCGAAAGCGGAACGGATCCCCCGCACCCTCCCTCGATCCCC
>NZ_VKHS01001448.1 GCF_014141525.1 Streptomyces calidiresistens | reverse complement strand
GAGAAGGCCGGGGGAGGGGGGTGTGGCCGCTCCGGATCGCCACCGGGGTTCGAACGTGTCCCCATCCGTCGCTCCTTCCCCTTCCTGCCCGATAGGGCTTCTCTGTCACGGTAAAAGACTCGTTCTGCCCCTCTTCCCCCCTCGCATCACGCGCCCCTAATCTGGGGATGAGCGCACATGCGAGAGGGAGGCGCCGGAGGGGAAGCCGGTGTCCGACATGTGCGGAAGGTCAGGTGTGGCATGGCTGCTGGTGAAGGGCTCCTCAACGGGGCCAAGTTCCTGACCGTGGCGGAGGTCGCCGCGGTGATGCGAGTGTCCAAGATGACCGTGTACCGCCTGGTGCACGCCGGTCATCTGACCGCGATCCGGGTGGGAAGGTCCTTCCGGGTCCCCGAGCAGGCTGTTCACGAGTACCTCCAGGGCTCCTACGTGGGGGTGGAGAGCGCCTGACGCTCTTCGCGGCCCCCTTCGTCGGGGCCGCCGGAATGATCCGTCGATCCGTCGGCCCGTCCCCCCGGGGGCGGGCCGACGCGGTTTCCGGGGTCGGTCGACCCCGGTGCGCGTCACCCGCGGCCTCCGACCGTCGCCGCCGCTCCCCTTTCCGGTTCCGTCCCAACCTCCCCGCCCCGGGGGGAGTTGGGGCCGGTGGGTCGGGTGGGAGG
>NZ_VKHS01001447.1 GCF_014141525.1 Streptomyces calidiresistens | reverse complement strand
CAGCCCGCCCGGGAACGGGACGCCGCCACCGCCGCCGTGACCGCCCTGGCGGCCCGCGCCGGCGCCTGGGCGGTACGGGTGCACGAGGTGCGTGCCAGCGCCGACGCCGTCCGCGTGGCACGCGCCCTCGAGGCGTACGGGGAGAGCGGGACCGTCCCGGGAGGTGGGTGGGCGTGAGCAGCGGAGCCCGTACCGACATCGAGGCCGTCCAGGCCGCCAACACCGCGCTGTACGACGCGATCGAGCGCGGCGACCTGGAGGCCATGGCCGACAGTTGGATGGACGACCGGGTCAGCGTCGTGCACCCGGGATGGCCGGTGCTCAACGGCCGGGCGGAGGTGCTGCGCTCCTACGCCCTGATCATGGCCGGCACCGAGTACATCCAGTTCATCCTCACCGACGTGGAGGTGTCCGTCTCCGGCGACACCGCCCTGGTCACCTGCACCGAGAACATCCTCAGCGGCGGGCCGAGGGAGGAGGACGGCTCCACCGGCCCCCTCGTGGGCGGAGTGGTGGCGGCCACCAACGTGTTCCGCCGCACGCACGGCGGGGAGTGGAAGGTGTGGGCGCACCACTCCTCGCCGATCATCGTGGAGGAGGAGGACGCCGAGGACAGCACCGGTCCCGACGGTCCGATCGAACCCCCCGGCCCCGACGACCCCC
>NZ_VKHS01001446.1 GCF_014141525.1 Streptomyces calidiresistens | reverse complement strand
GTGGCGGGGAGGAGGAGGGGCCCACCCTGCTCGGCGCCCTGGGGGAGCCAGACCCCGGCTTCGACCACGTCGTGGACCGCGAAGCGGTCCGCGGGGCGGTGGCCGGGCTGTCGGAGCGCGAACGCACCATTCTCTATCTGCGTTTCTTCGGGGACATGTCGCAGAGCCGGATCGGCGAACAGCTGGGCATCTCCCAGATGCACGTCTCCCGCCTGCTGCGCCAGGCCCTGGTCCGGATCCGGGAGACGGTGGAGAGCGGCGATTCCGGGGAATCGACGCCACGCCCCGGGCACCGGGTGACGACCGTCCCGTCCGGCCGGGCGGAAAAGGCGGGAAACGAGGCGTTTCCCGTGGCGCGCGCCGGGCAGAAGAGCACACTTCGCCACCCCGCTCCCCCGCCGCCGGTGATCCACCCCGGGAAAGGCCCCCGTCATCCGGCCCCGAATACCGCGAAGGCTCCCGCCGAAAGGACATCGGGAAAACCCTCCCCCCGGCCCGGGAAAGCGGCGGGGAAAAAGAGCGGGGCGTCCCCGCCCGCTCTTTCCGGCGCGTCCGGGGAGAAGGCACTCCGCAGAACGGGCGGGAAAACCCCCGGCCCTCCCGGTCACGGCCCCCGGGGTCGAACCACCGGGGCGACGGGCGCGGGAGGCGCGCAGAGCCGTTC
>NZ_VKHS01001445.1 GCF_014141525.1 Streptomyces calidiresistens | reverse complement strand
GTCCCCCTGGTGACCCCGCCCGGCTTCGTGCCGCGTCTCGGTCTCGCCAACCTCGGCCTCTACGCCGCCCTCCTCACCCCCGTCGTCGTCACGATGGCGTTGCGCGTGGACCAGGTGGCCCCCGACAACCGTGAGGCCACCCTCGGTGTGGTCCTCTCCGCCGGCGCCCTGGTGGCCCTGATCGTCAACCCGCTGGCCGGCCGGCTCTCCGACCGCACCCGCTCCCGCTTCGGCCGCCGCGTCCCCTGGCTGGTCGGCGGCGTGGCGGTCGGCGTGCTCGGCCTGTTGATCATCGCCGCGGTCCCCGCCGTGCCCGCCCTCGTCCTCGGCTGGTGTCTGGTGCAGGGCGGCTTCAACGCCGTCTACGCCGCCCTCATGGCGACCATTCCGGACCGGGTGGCCCCCGACGACCGGGGCAAGGCGTCCGGCGCGATCGGCACCACCATCACCGTCGCCGTGCTCATCGGCTCCGGCATCGCCGCCGTCATCACGGACGTGCGGGTCATGCTCCTGCTCCCGACCGTGCTCACGGTGCTGCTGGTGGGCTGGTTCGTCCTCTTCCTCCGCCGGGTCGGCGAGACCCCCGGGACACCCGGCACCGGGCCCGCCGACTCCGGGGAGGGCGCGGAACGTCCCCTCCTCGGCAAGGACACCGCCCCGTTGCCC
>NZ_VKHS01001444.1 GCF_014141525.1 Streptomyces calidiresistens | reverse complement strand
CGTCCGGAGCGGTGGGGGCGGGTGTCGGAGCGGCACGGGACGCGGGTCGGGCGCCCCGCCCGCCGGTTCGGCCGTCGAACCGGCGGCGGGACGGGAGCGGGGCCGGCGCCCCGTCCCCGTGGGGGGAGATTTTTGGGAGCGCTCCCAAATTGAGGCATCCACTTCCGCCTCGCCGGTGGTCCGCACCGAGGAGGCGGGCTGAGTCTCTTTTTGGAAGCGCTCCCAAAACGGCACCCGAAGGTGCGTCGGTGTCCCGCCCCGCACGGATCGGGGTGGAACGGTGTCACGGCGGTGCGCTCGACGAGGGGCGGCGTCGAACGCGGATGTCCGGACCCGCCGTCCGGTGTGCGGCTCCCGCGCGACACACAACATGAAGCCAGATACCCGGAAGCCAAGTCAATGAGCATGACAAGGTTCAAGAGGTGAATGCGGCGTGCGGCTCCCGGGTGCGTGCGGACCCGGGTGACCCCGGGGCTTCCCGGGGGCTTTCGTTGCGACTCCGGGGCCCCGGGGCGGGGTGTGTTCGTCGGGCCTCCCGGCCGACGGGATGTCACGGACCCTGCGTGTCATCGGGGTTGAGCGGGAGTCATCCCGACCACCCCCGGGGTGGGGGTGCGGGTGGGCCCGGGTGCGGCCCGCCGGCGGATGTGCAATATTAGGTTAGCC
>NZ_VKHS01001443.1 GCF_014141525.1 Streptomyces calidiresistens | reverse complement strand
CGGCACCCCCACCGCCTCGGACGTGACCTCAACCTCCGTCACCCTCGGCTGGGCCGCCGCGACCGACAACGTGGGCGTCACCGGCTACGACGTGGTGCGGGTCTCCGGCGGGCAGCGGACCGTCGTCGCCTCCTCCACCTCCACCTCGGTCACCGTCACCGGCCTGACCCCCGGCACCTCCTACACCTTCGCCGTCCGGGCCCGCGACGCGGCCGGCAACGTCTCCCCGCTCTCGGGCACCGTCGCCGTCACCACCTCCGGTGGGCAGGGCGGCGCCGACTGCGCCGTGGACTACCGGGTGGCCGGCTCCTGGCCCGGCGGCTTCCAGGGCGAGGTCGTGGTCACCAACACCGGCTCCTCCCCGGTCACGAACTGGAGCCTGGGCTGGACCTTCCCCGGCAACCAGACCGTCACCGGCCTGTGGGGCGGCGGGGTCTCCCAGAGCGGGAACACCGTGACCGTCACCGCGCCCTCCTGGGCCACGACCCTCGCGCCCAACGCCTCCGCCTCCCTCGGCTTCCTCGCCGACTGGAGCGGCAGCAACCCGGCGCCGACCTCCTTCACCCTCAACGGCTCGCCCTGCACCGTCGACTGAGCCGTCCCCGAACGGGCGGGTCCACCGGGCTGCGGACCGGTGGACCCGCCTCCCGCCCACCGCGCGTGCCCTTCC
>NZ_VKHS01001442.1 GCF_014141525.1 Streptomyces calidiresistens | reverse complement strand
GGGGCGGGGTGGGCGAGCGCGTCCAGGACGTCCCGGACAGCGCGGTTGTCACCGAGTTCACGGATGACGGTCTCCGTGTAGCGGGTGTCGAAGGCGACCGGATCGGGGGGAAGCCGGTGCTCGGCGACGCCCCAGATCCGGCCGACCCCGCGCATCTCCCGGTGGTAGGTCTCCAGCCGCTCGCCGGTCAGCGGGGTGCCGAAGAGCGCCATGGCGTCCAGGGGGCCCATGACCAGGGTGGCGTGCACCCAGGCGTACGCCCCGGGATCCAGGGCCCGGTAGGGCCGGCCGCTGCCGTCGGTACCGGTCATCGCGGCGTGCAGGCGACGCAGCCGGCGGGCCTCGGCGAGGGACTCCTCCGGTGTTCCGTGGACCACCGTGGTCAGGGAGAGCAGGGTGCGCAGCAGACGCCCCCAGGGGTCGGAGCGGAAGTCGCTGTGGTCGGCGACGCCGGCGCCCACCACGGGGTGGGCCACCTGGAGCACGAGCAGTCGGGGGGCGAGGAGCAGGCAGCGCAGGTCGCCGAAGACCTCGCGGGCGACGCCGTCGGGGGGCGGCGGTCGGCGGGAGCGCGGAGTTCCCCGGACGCCGCCGCCCGTCGTCCCGTGGTGGTCTCCCGGTCCGGTGGTGGTCACCCCTCCACGCTACCCGGGCGGGGGCGCGGAGGGCGGG
>NZ_VKHS01001441.1 GCF_014141525.1 Streptomyces calidiresistens | reverse complement strand
CAGCGTCAGGGGTGGGTGACCGGTCCGGGGGCCCCGGCGGAGGGAGTGCCGGACGCGGCGGGGTCTTCGGCCGCACCGGGAGTGGTGTCGTCGAAGGGGACCCCGTACCGGTCGGTGAAGGCGCGTCGTCCGAGGGGCAGCCGGCCGGGCGGAACCCGGGTCTCGGCGGGGAAGCCGAGGGGGGTCAGCAGCGCGATGGCGAGGTCGTCGCGGTCGGCGATGCCGATGACCTCCTTGACCGCCGTCTCGTCCCAGCCGTTCATGGGGCAGCCGGCCAGGCCGAGGGCGGTGGCCGCGAGGAGGGCGTGGGCGGCGGCGAGCATCGCGTCCTTGACGGCGTACTCGCGCAGCAGGCCGCGGGCGGCGAGGTCGCGGCGGAAGGCGAGTTCGGAGGCGAGGGAGTCCTCGGCGAAGGCGGCGCTCCAGGCTCCGGCGTCCAGGGCGGCGCGGTGGATCTCCTCGCGGTCGGTGGGGCGGTCGCCGCAGTCGGCGACGAAGACGAGCATCACCGGCGCCTCCCGGGGCTGCGGCTGTCCGCCGGTGGCGCGGACGAGGTCGGCGAGCCGGGCGGGGTCGGTGACGGCGACGACGGAGCGGGCCTGACCGTTCCAGGCGGAGGGGGCCCGGAGGGTGAGGTCGAGGAGTTCCCGCAGGAGGTGGTGGGGGACGGGGT
>NZ_VKHS01001440.1 GCF_014141525.1 Streptomyces calidiresistens | reverse complement strand
GTCCCCCCGCCCGTACGGGCGGGGGTGAGCCCCGTGGACCGGCTCTGGTACGCCGCCTACGGCTCCAACACCCACCCCGCCCGGCTGGCCCTCTACCTGCGCGGCGGGGTTCACCCGGACGGCGGGCGCGCCTACCCGGGCTGCCGCGACCCCCGTCCGCCGGAGCGCAGCGCCCCGCTGTGGCTGCCCGGCTCGCTGTACTTCGCCACGGTCTCACCCGTGTGGCGGGGCGGCCGGGCCTTCTACGACCCGGACACCCCCGGCCCCACCGCGGCCCGCGCCCACCTGCTGCGGGCCGGGCAGTTCGCGGACCTGCTGGCCCAGGAGATGTACCGGGAGCCGGGCACGGAACCCGCACCGGACCTCCACGCCCTGCGGTCGGCGGGCCGACTGCGGATGGGCCCCGGCCGGTACGAGACGCTGGTCCTCGCCGGTGAGCTCGACGGCCTGCCGGTGGTGACCTTCACCGCCCCCTGGCGGTCCGACGAGGTGTCGGCCGTGGCCCCGGCCCCGGCCTACCTGTGGCGGATCGGCACCGGCCTGCGGGAGGCCAACGGCTGGGACGCGGAGCGGACCGCCGACGCGCTGGTGGGGTCGCCGGGCGTCGCCGGGCACTGGACCCGCGACACCCTGGCCGCGCTGATCGCCGGCCCGTCCCCGGATCCCCCGGCCCC
>NZ_VKHS01000144.1 GCF_014141525.1 Streptomyces calidiresistens | reverse complement strand
CCCCGCCACCCTTCCGGCCGCCTCGGAACCCTCCCGCCCCATCGGCCATCCCTCCGGGGGAGCCTCCACCTCGCGGGTGCTCGCCGTGCGGGTGGACGGCGCACTCTTCGAACGGCTGCACCGCCATGCGGCCCGCCGGGGGATGACGATCCAGGACTACGTCGCGGGCATGCTGGTCAGGGAGGACTTCGATGAGCGTCTGCTGACCTCCGTCGAAAGCGTCGAACGCCTGGTGATCGGCGGCACCGGGGCCGAGGTGCCGCCCCTGGCCGGATAGGCTGAGTCCCCGGGGGATCGAACGGGATCCCGGACGGCGGCAGGACGGGAGGGCCACCACAATGCCCCGGGACTTCCTCACCCATGACAAGCGGAAAGCCCCCGAGCCCCTGGAGGGCAACATCCCCGCCGTGGTGTTGTCCCTGACCGTCGCCTGGGGCGTCCTCCTGCTCGGTTCCCTTCCCTTCCACGCCCGGCTGGCCGATCACGACGCGGAGTGGTGGATCTGGAGCTGTGGAGCGGGTGTGCTGCTGGGGCTCTACGGCCTCTGGTTCGTTCGCCGTCGTGAGGCGGCCCTGCGGCGAGCGGCCGCTGCCTCCGGGGCCGTCGATTCCGAGCAGTCCGCCGGGAGTTCTCCCGCCACCGCCCCGGGCGGGGAGGAAGGGACCGGTACGGGAGAAGCCGACGCGCCCTCGCCCCCGCGCGGGCCGGAGGATGGCACCGCTTCCGACCATCGGGGCTGACCACGGAAAAGCCGGCCCCCTCCGCCCCGGTGCCCAACGCCCCGGAGACCTCCGCTCCCCCCTCCACGGCTCCGTGAGCCTCTTCCTTCCCGCTCTCCTGCCGGGATCTCCGGAGACGGCTCCCGAGTGGCTCGGACCACCCCCGAAGCCACCCCTCCCGAAAGCCGGGAGGACGGCGGACAGCGGCCGCCACGCGCCCCCCATCGCCTCCTTCCGGAAAAGCCTTCCTCCCATCCGCCGCCCGGAAAGCCGGCTCCGCCCGACACCGTGGGGTGCGCCCGCCTCTCCGCCTCGGTATCCCGCCGGAAAAACCTCCCCGGGGCGGGGGGAAGCGGTGATGTTCACCACCGCCGACGCGAACCCCCTCGCGTTCTCCCCCGTCCTTTCCGGCTATTCCCCGGGTCGTCATCCCCCGGTGGTCCGGAGGGCGAACGGGACCCGCGCGTTCGTCCCCCGGAAACCGTAGGGTCGGAGCATGACGCAGACCCGGGTCGACACGGCCGGCGAAGTGCGGGGGCTGACGGCGGCGGAAGTCGCCGACCGGGTGTCCCGCGGCCAGGTCAACGACGTTCCGGTGCGGTCCTCCCGCTCCACGGCGGAGATCGTCCGGGCCAATGTTTTCACCCTGTTCAACGGGATCATCGGCACCCTCTTCGCGATCATCCTGGTGGTCGGTCCCATCCAGGACGGCCTCTTCGGCTTCGTGATCATCGCGAACGCCCTCATCGGGATCGTGCAGGAGCTACGGGCCAAACGCACCCTGGACAACCTCGCGGTCATCGGCGAGGCCCGACCGGTGGTGCGACGGGACGGCGAGTCCCGGCCGATCCCCACCGGCTCCATCGTGCTCGACGACGTGATCGAACTGTCCTCCGGCTCCAAGGTCGTCGTCGACGGCGTGGTGAACGAGGCGGACGGCCTCGAGGTGGACGAATCGTTGTTGACCGGTGAGGCCGACCCCGTGGTCAAGCGTCCGGGCGACACGGTGATGTCGGGCAGCTTCGTCGTCGCGGGGAGCGGGGCCTTCACCGCCACCCGGGTGGGACGGGAGGCGTACGCGGCGCAACTCGCCGAGGAGGCGTCGCGGTTCACCCTGGTCCACTCGGAACTGCGCAGCGGCATCAGCCGGATTCTGAAGTTCTGCGTGATCCTCATGATTCCCGCCGCCATCGGACTGATCATCAGCCAACTGTTGGTGGAAGGGGCGGACACCTTCGAGGCGATCCGTCGGATGGTGGCCGGGATCGTGGTGATGGTCCCCGAGGGCCTGGTGCTGCTCACCTCCATGGCCTTCGCGATCGGCGTCATCCGCTTGGGCCGCCAACAGTGCCTGGTGCAGGAACTCCCGGCGATCGAGGGACTGGCCCGGGTCAGCGTGGTCTGCCTCGACAAGACCGGCACGCTCACCGAGGGCGGCATGGACGTCCGCGAGGTGCGCCCCCTTCCCGGCAGCGCCCTCCCGCCGGGCCCGGAGGGAAGCACCGCTCCCGGCTCGCCCTCGTCCTCGCCCTCCGACGGTGCCACCCCCGGTGCGCGGGAACACGGCGGCCGGTCCGGCGGAGGCATCCTCGGGAGGGTTCACGCGAGAATTCACGGGGCGAGCGCCTCCGGGAACCCCGGGGGGACCACGAGCGCCCGGGCCCCGGAGCGGACCGGGGAACCCGGTCCCGCCGGCGGTGGGCGCGAGGCCGGGGACGTGGGCGGAGACGTGATCGACGGAGCCCACCTGCGGCGTGTGCTGGGCGCGCTCGGAGCCGGGGACCGCCATCCCAACGCCAGCCTTCGGGCCATCGTGGAGAGCCACCCCGCCCCCGAGGGATGGCGAACCGCCGCCGCCCTGCCCTTCTCCTCCGCGCGCAAATACAGCGGGGCCGCCCTCGTGGAACCCGACGGAACCTGCCGGACCTGGCTGTTGGGGGCTCCCGATGTGCTGCTGCCCGCCGGCCACCCGGTGCTGGCGGAGGCCGACCGCCTCAACTCCCGGGGGCTGCGGGTGCTGCTGCTGATCCGTTCCGGCCTGCCCGCCGACCGGCTGGCCTCGCTCGCCGACACCGAGGGCGGACCCGGCTCCGCGCCCATGGTCCCGACGGCGTTGGTGGTACTCGAACAGCGGCTGCGCCCGGAGGCCGCGGACACCCTGCGCTACTTCGCCGAACAGGACATCGAGGCAAAGGTCATCTCCGGTGACAACGCCGTCTCCGTCGGGGCGGTGGCCGCCGAACTCGACCTCCCGGGCGCCGACCGACCGATGGACGCGCGTTCCCTGCCGGGGGACCCCGCCGGGATGGCGGCGGAACTGGAGAAGGGGACCGTCTACGGTCGGGTCACACCGCAGCAGAAACGCGAGATGGTGGCCGCCCTGCAGTCCCGCGGCCACGATGTCGCAATGACCGGTGACGGGGTGAACGACGTGCTCGCCCTCAAGGACGCCGACATCGGGGTGGCGATGGGCTCGGGTTCGGAGGCCACCCGGGCCGTGGCGCAGATCGTCCTGCTGAACAACAGCTTCGCCACCCTGCCGTCGGTGGTCGCCGAGGGCCGCCGGGTGATCGGCAACATCGAACGGGTCGCCAACCTCTTCCTCACCAAGACCGTCTACTCGGTCTTCATGGCCTTCGCGGTGATCATCAGCCAGGTGCCCTACCCGTTCCTGCCCCGTCACCTGACGCTGATCTCGGCGCTGACCATCGGCGTCCCGGCGTTCTTCCTGGCGCTGGCTCCCAACCGGGAGCGGGCCCGCCCGCACTTCGTGCGCCGGGTGCTGCGGTTCTCGGTGCCGTTCGGCCTGATCACCGGCGTCTCGACCTTCTCCGTGTACCTGTTGGCGCGCGCGCACTACGGCGCCACGGAGGCGACGCTGGAGGCGGAGACCAGCGCGGCGTCGTTGACGTTGTTCCTCATCGCGCTGTGGGTGCTGTCGATCATCGCCCGTCCCTACACCTGGTGGCGGGTGGGCCTGCTGGCCGTGATGGCGGGTGGGTTCCTGACCGTGCTGGTCACGCCGTGGCTGCAGGAGGTGTTCGCGCTGAACCTGGTCGGCATGACGATGCCGTGGGTGGCCGTGGGCGTGGCCGGTGTGGCGGTGCTGGGTCTGGAGGCGGCCTGGCGGATCGTCCCCCGGTACTGGCCGGACCTGCCGGAGAAGCCGCACGGCGCGGCCGTGCCGGCGGAACGCCGCCGGGCAGGCCGACCGATGTCCCGGCGGGGCGGGGACTGACCCCGGCGTCGACCGGCGTCCCGGCACGGGCTTCCCGTGCCCCCGGCCGGGTCGGACGGCGCGAATGCCCCGCCCGGCCGCCCCGGGACCCGGGGGTGTCGTCCGTCACCGGGGCGGCGTCCCCGGAAAGGTGCGTTCCGGGGGCCGGCCGCCCCGGGTGTGCGCATCGCGCTCCCGGGCATATCACCGGCACACGGCCTCGTTCCCGCCGGGGGACGACGGGGCGGGAACACGACGTGGGGTGCCGGGGCGGGAGCCGCCCCGGCAGCCGAGCGGTCCCGGTCGGCCGGGCCGGACGAGGCGGGGAGGGACATGCGGACGAGGCCGGGTGGGGAACGCGTGCGCCCCGGGGTTCGCGGGTGAGCGGCGTGCGATCGGCACGGGAGGAACGTGCCGGGGACGATTCCCCTCCGCTCCGCTCCCCCGTGTCCGGGGGCCCCGTCCCCCGGACGGATACCGCCGGCGGGGGCACCCATCCGCCCGCCGCAGCCGACGGGGTGCCTCCGCCGGGGCCGGTTCCTGCTCCCGCCGGGGGTTCCGGGGTACCCGCAGCCGAGGAGGAGGCCGTTCGCCGGGAACGCGAGACCCTGGTGGACGCCGTGCGGGCACGGCTGCGCCGCATCAGGACCGAGGCGGACCATTCCCCGGTGCTGGAGCGCGGGACGCGGCGCGAGGCGGACCGGCTGGCCTCCCTGTTGAACGTCTCCCCGGCACCGCACGCGGAGCCCGATGGCGGATCCGCGCTCATCGAGGCGCACTACGTCCTGGGGTGGGTGCGGTGGCTGCGGGCGGACGGCATCCGTTTCCGGCGCCGCGCAGCCGAACGCGAGCGCCGTGCCGCCCTGGACGCCCTCCTGCCCTGCTACCTGTGGGCCCCGGAGGATCCCGAGTACGTGCGGCGGCTTCCCTCGGCCGCCCTGCCCGCCCTGGCGGAGCGCGCCGTTCCCCTCCTCGCCGGGCCGTTCCCCGGCGCTCCGGCCTCCGGCATCCCGGCCGGGGGGACCGGCGCCGCGCCCGACACGGCCGGGAGCATCGCCCTGTGGCGGCGTGTCCTGCGGGATCTGCCGGAGGATCACGGGGATCGTGCCCTCGCCCTGGCGCACCTGGCGCGGTGGCTGCTGCGTCGGCACGAGACGGGCACCTCCCCGGCCGGGGATCTCGGCGCGGAGTCACCCGATCCGCTGGAGGCCCTGCATCTCGCGCGTCTCGCCGCGTCGCACCCGGGGGTCCCGGACCGCCCCGGCGGCACCGCCGGGGAGCCGGAGAGCGGTCGGGTCCTCCGGGAGGCCGTCACCGACGCGCTGGCCGCCGCCCTGATCACCGTGGGTGAACAGGCTCCGGGCACCGACACGGCGGCGTTGGACGAGGCGATCCGCCTGTTGGAGGAATCCGGCGGCATGCCGGCCCCCGGGGAGCCGGTGACGGCGTCCGGGGCCGAGGTGGCGGCCCTGATGGCTCGTGCCCTGCGGGGGCTTTGGGAGCGGGCGGGTGACGAGCGCGCGGCCGAGCGCGCGGTGGAGTGCGCCCGCCGTTCGGTGGGCGCACCGGCCGGTGGGGATCCGCGGCGTCCGGAGCACCTCCACGGGCTGGCGACCGCGTTGCGCCTGCGGTACGAGCGCACGGGGGAGGTCCCGGCGCTGGAGGCCGCCGTGGAGGCCGCGGAGTTGGCGGTGTCCGCCACTGCGGCCGGTGCCCCGCTCTCCGCCGCGCGATGGGACGCGCTCGGTGCCCTGGTGCAGGTGCGGTGTCGGCGCACGGGGGCGGCGGAGGACGTCGAGCGGGCCGTGGAGGCGGCCCGGCGGGCGGTGACCGCGAGCCGGCCCGGGGAGCCGATCCGGTCGGTCGCGCTGGCCAACCTGGCCACCGCCCTGTGGTTGCGGCACGAGCGGGGGTGGGATCCCAACGCGCTCAACGAGGCGGTCGCCGCGCTGGAGGAGGCGATCGCGGCGCTCCCGGCGGAGCACCCGCTGCGGCCGGCGCTGTCGGGGAACCTCGGTGCGGTGCTGCGGGACCGGTACGCGCACGTCGGTTCCGAGGGGGATCTGGAACGGGCCGTGGACGTGTTGCTGGACGCCTGCGCGGGTTCCCGGGCCGGTCCCCGGTCCCACTCCGCCGCCGAGGGCACCGGTCCGCGCTTCCCGGGCGGCCCGGGGAGGGACGCCGGCGAGAACCCGGAGGGTGCCGGGGCGTTCCCCGGGACCGTCCCGGCGGTGGCCGTGTCCCGCTGGGCCGACCTGGGGCGCGCCCTGGCGCGCCGGCACGAGCTGACGGGCTCGGTGGACGACCGTCGCGCCGCCGCCGACGCCCTGGCGGTCGTCGCCGCGGCGGAGACCGCCCGGCCCTCCCTGCGGGTGGGTTCCGCGCTGCACGCCTCCCGGCTGCTCGAACCGATCGACCCCACGGGCGCGGCGGCTCTGGCCGCCCGGGCCGTGGAGTGGCTACCCCTGGTGGTGGCGGACGCCGCCGGCGGGACGCACGGGGCGGGTCGGGTGCCCGCTCCCGGAGCCGGGTGGGTCCCGGAGGACGTGGGGGAGGAGGCCGCGGGGTCGGCCCTGGCCGACCCCGCGGGCGGGAGCACCGCGGAGCGTGCCCGTCGTGCGCTGTCCCTGGTGGAGGCGGGTCGCCCCGTGGTGCCCGGGCCGCTGCCGGAGGCCGTGGTCGATCCGCCGGGGCCGGCCGGTCCCGTGGTGTCCCCGGAGTCGGGGTCCGCCGAGCGTGTCGTCGGGGGCACCTCGGGCGACGCCCCCGGGGTTCCGCCCACCGTCCCCTCCCGTGACGCGGGCGCGGCGCGACGCCGGTTGGAGGCCGTTCCCGTCACCGGCGAGGGTCCGATCACCCTGCTGGAACAGGCCGAGCGCTTCCCCGCCCGGGTTCGGGACGTCCGATGGGCGACGGCCGGCACCCCCGTGGGTCCGGCGCGTCTGCCCGACCCCGATCGCCTGCTCGCCGCCGCCGACCGGGGTCCGGTGGTGACGCTCCTGGCGGGTCGGCGGCACGGCGGCGCCCTGGTGGCCTCCGCCGGCGCCGTGCGGCGGATCGAACTCCCCCTGCTGACCCGCAATGCGGTCGGTGCGACGGTGGACTCCCTGCGGGACGCCCTCGAAATCGCCCGGGATCCCGGGGCGTCGGCCGCCCGGCGGGCGGCGGCGGAGGGGGAGGTGGAGGCGGTGCTGCGGTGGTTGTGGGATGCCGTGACCGGTCCCGTGCTCGCCGGCCTCGGCCCCCGTGGGCTCGCGCCGGGGCGTCGCGGAACGCCCGGGGAGGGTCCGCCCCGTCTGTGGTGGGTGGCGGCCGGGGCCCTGGCCCGGTTGCCGCTGCACGCCGCGCTTCGGCAGGACGGTCCGGGCGGCTCCGGCGACGGGCGGGGGCCGGCGGGCCCCGGGAAACCGGTGAGTGACGTGGTGTTCTCCACGGTGCCCTCGATCCGTTCCCTGTTGCTCGCCCGGGAACGCGCGGCGGCCCTCCCCGGTCCGGGAAGGGCGGCCGGAGGGGCCGGCGACAACCGTCCCCGGGACGGTGTCGTGGTGGTGGCCGACGGGGTGGACACGGGCCCGGGCGGGCTCCCGGGGCGGGAGCTCGCGGTCGTGCGGGGTCTGCTGTCCGACGCGCCGGCCCCCGACCGCACCGGCCGGGGGGAGCCGGTGCCGTCCCCGGGCGGGCCGGGCGTCGCCCACCTGGTGACCGGCCCCGACGGCGGGTCACCCCGGTCGGTGGCCCCGGGCCCGCGGGTGGCGTACCTGTCGTCGTACGGGCCCCCGCTGCCGGCCGAGGGGGCCGAGGGGGCCGAGAGGGTGGTGCCCGCGCCGACCCCGACGGTGGCCCTGCACCTGGCTGGGGTGCCGTCGGTGGTGGGACCGCTGTGGCCGTGGGCCGGCGACACCGCCGCCCGGGACACCGCCGCCCACCGGCCCGACGGGGACACCGAACGCAAAGGGAGGGATCCCTCCGCCCCGGACGGCTTCGCGCTCGAACTGGCCCGGGAGTTCCACCTGCGGCTGCGCCGGGCGCGGGCCGAGGGTCGGGGGGAGGCGTTCCCGGACACCGCTCCCATCCTGCACGCCTCGGTGCGGGCGGCCCGGCGGGCGACGGGCGCGGGTCCGTCCCTGTGGGCCGCCCCGCACCACGTGGGGGCCTGATCGGCGGCCGTCGAAGGCCCGGCCCCCGAAACGATCACGAGGAACCGGCGGCTCTCCCGGCCCCGCCGGGGCGGGCCGGGGCGGGCCGGGAGAGCCGTCAGGCCGGCCTCCGGGAGAGGCGTCGCAGCCGGAGCGCCAGGACGACCTCCAACAGGCCGATGGCGATCAGCCAGCAGCCGGCCACCACGGCGAGGACCAGCACGCTCTCGATGGGGAAGATCAGCAGGACCGCCCCGGCGAGGACGCTCAGCACGCCCATGGCCGCCGACCAACCGGCCCCCGGTCCCCCCGCCGCCGCGGCGGCCAGTTCGGCGCCGCCCCGGAACAGCCATCCGATCGAGATCCACAGGGCCAACAGCACCACCGATTGGGCCACGCTCCGGAAACAGAGCAGGCCGAGGATCACCGAGGCGGTGCCGCTGAGGAACATCAGCCAGCGGGTGCCGCCGGTGAAGCGCGGGCCGAGGGCGTTGACGAACAGGACGATGCCGTTGATCAGCAGGTAGATGCCGAAGAGCACGCCGAGCACGGCCACGGTGCGCCCCGGCCACACGAGGGCGATCACGCCGAGCGCGATGGCGCCGAGCCCCAGCAGCAGGGCCGATCCCCACCACGCCCCGGCCAGGCGGCGCGCGAAGGTTCCCAGTTCCCGGGGGGCGATGCCGCCGGGCGGCCCCCCGCCCGGCGGCGCCCCGCCGGCGGGTCGGGCGCCGAACTCCTCCCAGCGGGTGGTGTCGGCGGCCCCGGTCGTGCCGGGGCCGCGACCGGCGTCGGGGCCGGCGCGGCGGGCGCCGCTGCCGGGCGGGACGTCGATCGCGGAGAGCGCGGTGGCTCCGGAGACTTCCGTTCGTGCCATGGAGTGCTCCCGGGGTTGCTCGGGGATCCGGCCCCGGGTCGCGACGGGTGCGACGGGTGCGTCGGGGTCTCCGACGGCTCCCCGGGGCCGGGTGCGGG
>NZ_VKHS01001439.1 GCF_014141525.1 Streptomyces calidiresistens | reverse complement strand
GAACGGGGCGGGCGGCCCGGGCGGCCGGCGGACCCGCCACCGGAGGCGGGCCCGGCCTCCACGTCCAGGGCGGGCAGCCCCCGCAGGGTGGGGTGGATCTCGCGCAGTCGCGCGGCCAGCTCGGAGGCCCGCAGCCGTGAGGCGGGGGATTTGGCGAGGCACTGCTGGAGCAGGTGCCACAGGTCCTCGGGCAGGCCGGGGAGCGGAGCGGCCTGCTCGGTGACCTGGCGGCGCAGGACGGCACCGCTGTGGCCGCCGCCGAAGGGCGTGAAGCCGGCGAGGAGCTCGTAGAGGACGGTGGCCAGGGCGTAGATGTCCACCGGGGCGCGGGAGGGCAGCCCCTCGATGATCTCGGGCGCCATGTAGTCGGGGGTGCCGACGACGCCGGAGCCGGAGCCCCGGCGGGGTTCGTCGACGAGGTGGGCGACGCCGAAGTCGGTGAGCAGGGCGACGGGCCGCTCGCCGCCGGTGTCCAGCAGGATGTTCTCGGGCTTGACGTCGCGGTGGACGATGCCCGCGGCGTGGGCGACGGCGAGGCCGGCGGCGATGTCGGCGACGATCCCGACCGCCCCGGCGGGGGTGAGGGGGCCGTGTTCGCGCAGGTGGGTCCGGAGGTCGGGGCCGCGCACGAGGTCCATCACCAGGGCGAGGTCGGGGCCGGGCCCGGTGCGGGGGC
>NZ_VKHS01001438.1 GCF_014141525.1 Streptomyces calidiresistens | reverse complement strand
CCCCGACCCCACCGATCCCCTCGGCGGACTCCGTGAACGCCCCTCCCCGGTGGGCATGATCGCCATCGAGCCCGCCACCCGCCGCCGGATGCGGATCAACGGTCGGGCCGTCCCGACCGGCCGGGGGCTCCGCGTGGACCTCGACCAGGTCATCGCCAACTGCCCCAAGTACCTCCAGAAACGGCGGCACCGCTTCCTCGACCCGGGCGAGGGCGGAGCGGCGGCGGGACCGGGGCCGGTCACCGACGGCACCGCCCTCACCCCCGCCCAGCGGGAAACCATCCGGCGGGCGGACACCTTCTTCGTCGCCACCGCCTCCGACCGGGGCGATGCCGACGCCTCCCACCGCGGGGGCAACCCGGGCTTCGTCCGGGTGGTCTCACCCACCGTGCTGCGCTGGCCGGACTACACCGGCAACGCCATGTTCCTGACCCTGGGCAACCTCGAACTCAACCCCCTCGCGGGTCTCCTCTTCCCCGGCTGGGACACCGGGACCGCCCTCCACCTGACCGGTACGGCCCGAACCGTCTGGTCCCCGGCCCCCGGGGAGGAACCCTTCCCGCCGGGGGCGCAGCGCCTCGTGGAGTTCACCGTCGCCGCCGTTCGGGAGGTCGCCCGCGCCACCCCCCTGCGCTGGAGCGAACCCGCCTTCTCCCCTGTCTCTTATAAACATCTCC
>NZ_VKHS01001437.1 GCF_014141525.1 Streptomyces calidiresistens | reverse complement strand
AGCCCGCCTTCCGCACCCCCTGTCGCGCTCCCGCCTCCCGGCACATCGAATGGTCGACCACCGCGGCCCCGGGATGGTTTCGTGACCGCGGAGGGCGTACCGGGGGCCCGGGCGGGGGTGTCGGCGCGTTAGCCTTCCAGAGTGCCGGATGATCCCTCGGAGCCACGGAACGGAGCGAGGCCACCGCGCGGCGTCGCGCTGTCGCTCCTCATCAGCATGGGCGCGTGGTTGATCTTCGGCTCCCCCATGGGCGGGGGTGGCGGCGGGATTCCCGAGGAGGCCGCCGGCGGGTGGGTCGCCCTCCCGGCGGACCGCGCGGAGGGCTCGCGCTGCGGCTGGGACGGCACCTGGGCGATCCTCCAGTACCGGGGAACCCAGCCCACCAGGGTCGGCGAGGACCTCTCCGTCCAGCCCGGTGACCGCTGGGAGTTCGAGAACGGTTGGGAGGCCGCCGACTGGCTGCGGGCGCTGGCCGGCGAACCGCTTCCCGGAGCGCCGCAGGAGGGCATGGGGGTGGCGGAGATCGCCGAGTTCCTCCAGAGCGCGCCCGCCACGTGGCGGTACGGCGGGCGGACCGCCTGCGTGGTCGGGTCCGACGACTCCTCCGCCCCGGACCGACGGTGAACCCCCCGACGAACCCGGAAGCGGTTCCGGGGGCGGGGCGGGAGCTGTCTCTTTT
>NZ_VKHS01001436.1 GCF_014141525.1 Streptomyces calidiresistens | reverse complement strand
GGCCGGGGCGGGGTTCCCGGGTGCCGGGGAGGTGGTTCCCCCGTCGGTGGGCTCCCCGTCCACCGGGCAGACCGTGCCGACCGCCGGGGCGTCCCCGGCGGCCCGGAGCACCGCCTCCCGCCGTGCCTCCTCCAGCTCCGCCAGGCGTTCCTCGACCCGCATCAGGTCGCGCTCCACCGCCCGGCGGGCGGACCGCCGCTCACCGTCCAGGCGGGTCAGCGCCGTGTGGACGGCCTCCGCCGACGCCTCGTCGCGGGCCAGTTTCCGCTCGGCCTCCTCCAGCTCCTCCAGCAGGTGGCGGGCGGACAGCTCACCGCGTCCGATGAGGTCGGCCTCGGAGAGCATCTCCTCCGGGGAGTCCGCCAGGACCAGACGGGCCAGGCCGGAGCCGTTGCCCTCGCGGTAGCGCTTGCCCGCCTGTCGGCCGATGGCGACGCGCAGTTCGCCGACCTCCTCGCGCCGTTCGGCCAGGCGCTCGCGCAGCCGTTCCAGGGCGGCGCGCTGCCGCGCCTCCCGGCGGCGGATCGTCTCGTGGTGCTCGGCGGCCTCGGCGGCGCTCTCCCGCAGCCGCTCGATCTCCTCGACCACCTCGGCGAGGGCCTCGTCGGAGAGTTCGTCGGGAAGTTCGGAACCGGCCGGCGGGTCGTCGGGGGGAGCGGCGAAAGCGGGGGGCGCGAGGGT
>NZ_VKHS01001435.1 GCF_014141525.1 Streptomyces calidiresistens | reverse complement strand
ATCCGGCGACCCCCGAGATCTACACTTGCAGCTTCGTCGGCAGCGTCAGGTGTGTATAAGAGACAGGGCCCCCTCACGGAACCGGGCCCCCGGATGCGACTGCGCGACCTCCTCGACGTGCCCGGGTTGGGCCTGCGCCCGCTGGGCGAGCCTCCCCCGCCCGACCGCCCGGTGCGCGGCACGATGACCACCGACCTGCGCGACCCCGGTCGCTACCTGGTCGGCGGCGAACTGGTGCTGACCGGGCTGGCCTGGTGGCGGGGCCCGGGTGACGCCGACCCCTTCGTGCGGATCCTGGTCGGGGCCGGGGTGGCGGCGCTGGCGGCCGGCGAGGCCGAACTCGGCTCGGTGCCCGCCGACCTGGTGGAGGCGTGCGCCCGGCACGGCCTGCCGCTGCTGGCCGTGGACACCTCCGTGGGCTTCGCCACCATCACCGAGCACGTCTCCCGGCGGCTGTCCGGGAACCCGGCCGGGGAGCTGGCCGCGGCCCTGGAACGCGGACGCCGGGCCGGGCCCCGCGCCGGTGGGATCGAGCCGGGTCTGCGGGCCCGTCTGGTCTCGCCCTCCGGGCGGGTGGTGGTGGACACCACCGGTGAACCGGCCCCGCCGGACGCCGGCACGCTGCTGCGGCGCGCCGCGGCCGGGGGTGGCGGGGGCCCCGGCCCCGCCGGGGTGATCGTGGC
>NZ_VKHS01001434.1 GCF_014141525.1 Streptomyces calidiresistens | reverse complement strand
GAGTCCGAGAACGGGCCGGTGGAGACCGCGATGCGGCCGGCGACCTTCGTGCCCGACACCAAGAACGCCGGTGACCTGCTGCGCGAGATGCAGCGCGACCACATCCACGTGGCCGTCGCGATCGACGAGTACGGCGGCACGGCCGGCATCGTCACCATCGAGGACATCCTGGAGGAGATCGTCGGGGAGATCACCGACGAGTACGACCGGGAGCTGCCCCCGGTGCGCCCGCTGGACGGGGGCCGGCACCGGGTCACCGCCCGCCTGGACCTGGGCGACCTCGGCGAGCTGTACGGCATCGAGCTGGACGACGAGGACGTGGAGACCGTCGGCGGACTGCTGGCCAAGCGGTTGGGGCGGGTGCCGATCGCCGGGGCGACCGCCGAGGTCGATCTCCACGGCCGGCACGGGACGCCCAACCTGGCGGGGCT
>NZ_VKHS01001433.1 GCF_014141525.1 Streptomyces calidiresistens | reverse complement strand
CACGGCCCCCGCTACGCCGACTTCCTCGCCTCCCGCCCCCCGGCCGCCGAACGCGACGCCATCGCCCGGGTCCTGGACCTCGCCCGGACCCGGGACTGCCGCGTCCACCTGCTGCACCTGTCGGCCGCCGATGCCCTGCCGCTGATCGCCGCCGCCCGACGCGACGGCGTCCGCGTCACCGCCGAGACCTGCCCCCACTTCCTGGTCCTCACCGCCGAGGAGATCCCCGACGGCGCCACCGAGTTCAAGTGCTGCCCGCCGATCCGCGACGCCGACAACCGCGACGCCCTGTGGGAGGCCCTGGCCGAGGGCACCGTCGACTGCGTGGTCTCCGACCACTCCCCGTGCACCGCCGACCTCAAGACCCCCGACTTCGGCACGGCCTGGGGCGGCATCGCCTCCCTCCAGCTCGGCCTGCCCGCCGTGTGGAGCGAGGCCCGCCGACGCGGCCACGACCTCGCCGACCTCGTGCGCTGGATGTCCGCCGCCCCCGCCGCCCTGGTCGGTCTGGACGACCGCAAGGGCGCCATCGCGCCCGGCCGCGACGCCGACCTGGTCGCCCTCGACCCCGAGGCGACGTTCACCGTCGATCCCGCCGCGCTCCACCACCGCAACCCCGTCACCGCGTGGGCCGGCCGCACCCTGTACGGAGTGGTGCGCCGCACCTGGCTGCGCGGCACCGACA
>NZ_VKHS01001432.1 GCF_014141525.1 Streptomyces calidiresistens | reverse complement strand
GGTCTCCCTCGGTGCGGTGGCGGGCGGGCTGCTGACCGGCGTCCTGGTGTACCTGCTGGCCTGGCGACGCGGTGTCCACGGCTACCGCCTGGTGCTGGTGGGCATCGGTGTCGCCGCGATCCTCACCGCCGTCAACGGCTACCTCATGACCCGCGCCGACATCGTCGACGCGGCCCGGGCCGTCCTGTGGATCACCGGCTCCCTCAACGGGCGGGATTGGGCGCACCTGTGGCCCCTGTTGATCGCCTGCGCCGTGCTGGTGCCGCTCATCCTCTCCCGGGGCCGGCGCCTGACCCTGCTGGAGATGGGCGACGACGCCGCCTCCTCCCTCGGCGTCCGCCCGGAGAGCACCCGCCTGGTGGTGCTGCTGGGCGCGGTGCTGTTGACCGCCGTGGCCACCGCCGCCGCGGGACCGATCGCCTTCGTGGCGCTCACCGCCCCGCAACTGGCCCGTCGGCTCACCCGGGCCCCCGGCCCGAACCTGCTGCCCGCCGCCGCCATGGGGGCCCTGGTCCTGTGCGCCGCCGATCTGGCCGCGCAGGTCGCCTTCGGGGATCGACAGCTGCCGGTGGGTGCCGTGACCGGCATCCTGGGCGGTGGCTACCTGCTGTGGCTGCTGGCCGTCGAGCGCCGGGCGGGTCGCCTGTGAACGCCTCCCCCTCCCCTCCGTCCCCGTCGGGGTCGACCAC
>NZ_VKHS01001431.1 GCF_014141525.1 Streptomyces calidiresistens | reverse complement strand
GGCCGGACACCCGGGGTTCCCGGGGCCGGCCCCGTCCCCGCGCCGAATCCGGCTCGCCTCCGCCGCCGACCGCGCCGGACCCCCGCGCGCCGGGGCGGGCGGGGGTCCGGTGGTACGGCGGGTGTCGCGGCGCGGACCGGACGGGCCCGCCGGTGGGGCGGGCCGCGCGCGGAACCGGCGCCGGAACCGGTGGCGTCACACGGGGTCGTGCGGGGGCGGGGCGAGCAGATCGTCGATCCGCGCCTCCCCCTCACGGTACCTGCGGGCGATCTCGGCCCCGCAGCCGTCCGCCATGCGCTGGAGGACCTGCCGCCGGTGGGAGACCCGGGCCTCGTAGCGGGTGAGCCGGCCCAGGGCGGCGCGCAGTTCGTCGTCGGTGCGCGCGCCGAGGTCGGAGAGCTCGACCTCGGCGAGGAGTCGTTCGGCGAGTTCGCGGTACTCCTCGCCGGCGGGGGTGGAGACCGCCAGGTGCCGACGGGCGATGCGGCGGTCGGTGGGCGGGTCGGTGAGGATCTGCGCGAGCCGGTCCAGCAGCGGTTCCTCGGGGCGGTTCCGTCGACGCCGTTCGGCGCGCAGGATGTCGATCCGACCGTGCAGCAGCCGCCGCACGTAGCTGAGGTCGGCCTCCTCCCGGTGGGCCCGGCGACGGAGCGCGCGCAGTTCGCCCAGCCCCAGCTCGCGCGGATCGGGG
>NZ_VKHS01001430.1 GCF_014141525.1 Streptomyces calidiresistens | reverse complement strand
CTCCGGGGCCCGACCCCCGACCCGCACAAACGGGAAGCCCCGCCCGGGAGGACGACCCGGAGCGGGGCACCGCGACCGCCGCACCAACGGGATCACGCCAACGCGCTCGCCCCCGCGGAGGACCGACCGAGGACGTGCAGCCCCAGCGCGGGGTCCCCCACCCGCCGGACCCCGAATCCGAGCGCGGTCGCCTCGGCGACCAACTCCTCCTCCGAGCAGACGCACCAGGGGTACTCGACGGTCACCGCGGAGATCTCCGCGTCCCCCCGCAGGGTGCGGTACTCCATCCGCCAGACGAGGCCGTCCGCCCCGGACGGCTCGGCGCTCGCGTACCCCTCGTAGACGAGCTCCCCCACCTCCGTGCGGGCCATGAGCGCCCGGGGCACGGTGACGGGCTCGAAGGGGGGCGCGAGATTGGTGACGAGCACCCCGCCCGGCACCAGGGCCCGCAGCACCCGCTCCAGCAACTCCCGACGCTCGGGGCCGGTGAGATGGCCGAGCATGTTGAGGGCCAGAACCGCGCGAACCTCCCCCGGCAGCACCTCGTCGAGGGCTCCTCCGGGAAGGACGGTGACCCGATCGCGCAGATCGGGGTCGTCGACGATCCGCGGCATGAGGGCCGCACGCATCACCGCGGAGGGCTCGACGGCCACCACGGGCACCCCCGGCACCGCCTCCCCCAGCACCCGCAC
>NZ_VKHS01000143.1 GCF_014141525.1 Streptomyces calidiresistens | reverse complement strand
CGACGGGGGGTTCCCCGGTGAGGGGCAGGGTGAACAGGAATCGGGCGCCGTCGGTGTACCCGGTGTCGATCCGGATCCTCCCGCCGTGGTGCTCGACGATCTTCTTGCACAGGGCGAGCCCGATCCCGGTACCGGAGTAGGAGTCCCGGCCGTGCAGCCGCTGGAAGATGACGAACACCTTCTCGGCGAACTTCTCCGGGATACCGATGCCGTTGTCGGTCACCCCCACCGTCAGGGAGGTGCCGTCCGGGGCGGTCTCGCAGGTGACGCGGATCTCCGGCGAGCGGTCGGGGCGGCGGAACTTGACGGCGTTGCCGACGAGATTCTGCCACAGCATGACCAACAGCGTCGGATCGCCCTCGATGGTCGGCATCCGCTCGGGACGTTCGACGCGGGCCCCGCTCTCCTCGATGACGCCGGAGAGATTGGCCAGTGCCTTGTCCAGGGTGCGGTCGAGTTCCACGTCCGTACGGGACTCGTTGAGGCGACCGACCCGGGAGAAGGTCAGCAGGTCGTTGATGAGGATCTGCATCCGCTTGGCCCCGTCCACCGCGAAGGCGATGTACTGCGTGCCCCGCTCGTCGAGTTTGTCACCGTAGCGCTTCTCCAACAGTTGGCAGAAGGAGGCGACCTTGCGCAACGGCTCCTGCAGGTCGTGCGAGGCGACGTAGGCGAACTGCTCGAGTTCGGCGTTGGACCGGCGCAGCTCCACGGCGCGGGCGTCGAGGTCGGCGGCCTGGCGTTCGAGGCGTGCGCGCTGTTCGCGGGAGGCTTCGAGCTCGGAGACGATCCGGCGGCGCATGCCCTCGACGTCCATGGCCATGGAGCGCAGGTCGGCGGGCCCCTCGGCGGGTATGTGCCGGTCGAACTCCCCGCGGGCCACCCTCCGGGACTCCGTCGCGAGGTGGGTGAGCGGGCGGATCACGAGGGTGCGCAACAGGACCGTCATGGTGGCGGCGGTGAGGAAGAAGACGACGACCATGAACAGCAGGACCGCGTCCCGCACGGAACGGGTGCGCAGCAGCTCGGCCCGGCTCTCGTCACGGGCCACGGTCAGCTGTTCACCCTGTTGCTCGGTGAGGGTACGCACCCGGTCGAAGGCCACTCTGCCGCGTTCCGCGGCGGCGTGGTCGAGGGTCTGCGGATTCCCCTCGACGACACCGTCGATCATCGGCTCGGCGTGTTCGAGGCGCCACTGCTCGGCGGCCTCCTCGATCGCCCGCAGATCGTTCAGGTGGGCGGCGCTTCCGCCCACCAGTTCCCGCAGACGGTCGAGGGACTCGCGTTCCTCGCCCAGACCGGCGGTGTAGGGCTCGAGGAACTGCGGATCGGCGGTGATGGCGTAGCCACGGGCCCCGGTCTCCTGGTTGACCAGGGATACCTGGAGACGATAGGCCTCCGCCCGGGCCGGTTGGATGGTGTCGGAGAGATGGTCGGACATCTCGGCCGTGCGGTTGATGAGGTGTGCCCCGACCAGGGAGCCCACCGCCACGAGGAGCCCCATGAACGCCAGGACCAGGTGGAACCACCCCCGAACGGTCACCCCCGAACGGCGGGGGCCGCCGGCGGTTCCGGCCCCGGAAGGGCGTGCCGCCTCCCCGTCGGTTTCCGGTGGAGTGGTCGCCGGGGCCGTCATCTTCGCCCTCCTCGTCATGGTGTCGCGGTCGCCTTCCCGTTCCATCGCACGTGGACCACGGCCACGTCGTCCGCCAGCCCGCCGTGTTCCTCGGCCATGGTCTCCGCCCGGCCGATCACGGTGTCCACGAATGCCTCGGGTTCCAGATGCGCGACCCGGCGGGCCACCTCCAGCAACCCTTCCTCCCCCAGTCGCTCACCGCCGGGTCCGATGCGTCCCTCGAACAGCCCGTCGGTGAAGAGCACCAGTCCGCTCCCGGCGGGCAACTCCATGTCGTGGATCGGCCAGGCGGCCAGTCCCGCGGGCAGGAGGCCGAGCGCCGGACCGCCGGGGGCCTCCATCCACTCGACCCGATCGTCGTGGTGGACCAGCAGCCCGGGGTGGCCCGCGCGGACCACCCGGGCACTCCCGCGGTCCGGGGACAGGGTCACGCTGGTGAGCGTGGCGAAGATCTGTTCGCCCATGCGTTCGGCGATCAGGATCTCCTCGAGTTTGCACAGCTGCCGGGCGTCGGTGACACCGGTGAGCACGAGGGTGCGCCAGGCGATGCGCAGTCCCACTCCCAGGGCCGCCTCGTCGGGCCCGTGGCCGGAGACGTCGCCGATGAGGGCGTGCACGGTGCCGTCGGGGGTCTGAACGACATCGTAGAAGTCACCACCGAGCAGGGCCTGGGCGCGGCCCGGGCGGTAGCGGGTCACGACATCGACCTCCTGCGGTTCCCTCAGCAGGGGGGTGGGCAGCAGCCCGCGTTCCAGGCGGGCGTTCTCCTCCGCGCGCAGCCGTCCCGCCTGGAGGGCGGCGGCCGCCTGCTCGGTCTGCTTGCGCTGGATGGCGTAGCGGACGGCGCGCCCCAGCAGTTCCGGTTCCACCCGACCCTTGACGAGGTAGTCCTGGGCTCCGGCGGCGACGGCCGCGAACCCGGTCCGTTCCTCGGCGACGCCGGTCAGCACGACCACGGCCACCCCGCCGGCGATCTCCTGCATCATGGCGAGGGCCTCCAGGCCCTGCGCGTCGGGGAGGTGGAGGTCGAGCAGGACGCACTCGGGCGGGCCGTCGCGTTCCAGCGCGGCGCGGGCCTCGGCGAGGGAACGCACCCAGGTCAGGTTCAGCCCGGGGGTGGTGTCGGCGACCAGTTCCTCCACCAGGAGTGCGTCACCGGGGTCGTCCTCGATGAGCAGCACGGCGGGTTCGGCCCGGTCGTCGGGGGGCCCCGGCCGCACGGCGGGCAGGCCCTCGGTCGAGCCGGCCGGTGCCGCCGCTCCCCGGCCCGCGGCCGAGGGGAACGTCGCGGCTTCCTGTCGCTCGGAAAGCAATGGATCCCGCCCTCCCGTGCCGCGCCCGCGGCCGATCAGTTGCAGCATGACAACTGACGAACCATACTCCCGACGGCCGGTTCCCGACGCATCGAGCCCGGCGGGACGCGTGTGGCGCCGGCCACGGACGGCTGCGCCGGGGGGAGGGGAGACGGACAGCGCGGGAGGTGGTGGGGACAGGGGATCCGCCGGGATCGGCCGGAAGCGAATGGCGTCGTCCGTCCCGCGCGCGGCGGCCCGGGGCCCACCGGACCGCCCCACCGCCCCTCGGGGGGCCCGGGTGGATTCGGGGTGGTCGGGGCTCGCTCACCACCGGTGGGGACCCGGTCCCCGCGACGGCCGGGAGACCCGGAGGAGCGGGGGCCGGGGAGGGCCGCGAGACGCGCGGATCGACGCGTCCGACCCCCGGGAACGGGCCGTGCGGGAGACCCTTGCCGGCGCCCGGCCACGACCTCTCGGCGGGGACCTCTCGGCGGGGTCGGCGGGGTGAACGCCGGGAAGGCCGCGGCACGGGAAGCCGCCGGTGACCGGGAACGCGGCCGAAGGGGACCGCCCCGGGTCGCCCGGGGGTCGGAGCCCCTCGTCGGAACCGAGGACCCCGACGGACCCGGGGGCGGTCCGCCGTCACACCGCTGTCACACCGTGCCGTCCGACACCACCTCGCGCAGGAGGGCGTCGATCTCCCACACGGAGTCGTTGACGTTGGCCAGGACCACCGTGTTGATCCCCGGCTCGGGGTACCGACGGATGATCGCCTCCACCCCGGGGTCGGCGCCGACCGCGCCGAACGAACGGCCGCTCCCCTCCCCCACCAGGTACACACCGTGCCCCATGGCGGAGTCCCCGTCGATGCGGGCGGCGGGTCGCAGGGCCTCGGCCACGCGCTCCGGCGCGAGAACGCGGCCCTCGGCGTACGCGGTCAGGAAACGATCGAGGTCGGCCGCGGTCGCGAACGCCCCGCCGTCCGGGCCGCCCACCGCGGGTATCGCGAAGACGTTGCTCCGCCAGGGCTCACCCGGTCGCCGGGGCCGAAGGTGGCCGGTGGCGAGGTCGGGGAGGATCTCATCGGCGGCGGGGAAGCCGGTGTCCCGCATCCCGGCCGGGGTGAACACCCTCTCGGTAACGGCTCGCCGGTAGTCGGTTCCCGTCAGCTGTTCGAGGATGAGGCCCAGCAGGATGTACCCGGCGTTGCAGTAGTGGTACCGGCTGCCGGGGGCCCGGTGCGGCGGCAGGTCCGCGAACAGGGGCAGGAAGTCCGCCGGGCGCGTCATGCGGTAGACGGGACGGTCGGCCCACAGCGCGGCGAACTCGGCCACCCATTCCTCGGTGGCCGTCTCCTCGTCGAAGTAGTCGGCGAGGCCCGAGGTGTGGGTGAGCAGGTGACGGACCGTCACCCCCGGATGGGATTCCACCGGCCGGAGCCCGGCGGGCAGCAGTCCCTCCAGGGGGGTGTCGAGGGTCTCCAGGTGGTCGGGGAGCAGCGACAACACCGCCGTGGCGGTGAACATCTTGGTCACCGAGGCGAGACCGAAGCGGGTCCGGGGGCCGATCGGCACGCCCGATCCCCGGTCCGCGACGCCGCGGTGCGCCTCCACCACCGTCTCTCCCCCACGGGTGATCATCACGGTCCCGGAGAAGTCCCGTTCCCGGTGGAGCCGGTCCATGAGGGCGGTGACGCGGTCGGTGGTGTCGAAGTGGCTTCCCGTCGGCATGATCGGAGTATCACCGTCCCCGCCGTTCCCCTCAAACGATTTATCGCCCCCGGGCCGCCGGGCGCCCCCGGGGCGGAAACCGATCGGGGACACGACGGCGACCCTGCATCCGGAAACCCTCGCGGTGCGGAAGGGTGGGGGCAGCGGGAGAAGGGATGTCGGGTGCGAGAGGCGGACGTCGTCATCGTCGGGGCGGGTGCGGCCGGTCTGTCCCTGGCCCACCACCTGTGCGGGGCCGCCGGCGCCGGTCTGGAGGTGGTGCTGCTCGACGCCCCGCCCGGCCCCCTGAGACCGGCCGAGCGGACCTGGTGCTTCTGGGAGGCACCCGGCGGGGAGTGGGACGACCTGCTGACCGCCTCCTGGGGGCGGCTGCGGGTGCGGACCCCCTCGGGGAGGGAGATCGTCGACGAACCCCCCGGCCTGCGCTACAAGATGCTGCGCTCGGGCGACTTCGGGAAGCGGGTGCGGGCCCGGATGGCGGAGAGCGGGATCCGGTGCGTCGAGGCGACCGTGGAGGCGATCGCGGACGGACCGGCCGGCGCGGAGGCGCGCGGCAGGGATGCGGCGGGTCGGCCGGTGACGGTGCGGGGGCGCTGGGTGCTGGACTCGCGCCCACCGCGCTCGATGGGCGCGGCCCGCACCCTGTGGTGGCAGCACTTCCGGGGCTGGTTCGTGCGTGCCGAGCGACCGGTCTTCGATCCGTCCGTCGCCGATCTGATGGACTTCCGCACCCCGCAACCCTCCCGGGGGCTCTCCTTCGGATACGTCCTGCCGCTGGGGTCACGGGAGGCCCTGGTGGAGTACACCGAGTTCTCCCCCACCGTGCCGGACCGCCCCGGATACGAGCGCGCCCTGCGCCACTACACCGAACACGTCCTGGGGACCGGGGCGTTGACGGTGACCGGGACGGAGGAGGGCGTGATCCCGATGACCGACGCGCGGTTCCCCCGCCGGGTGGGGCGGTCGGTGTTCCGGATCGGCACCGCCGGGGGTGCCGTGCGTCCCTCCACCGGCTACGCCTTCGCCGCCACCCAGCGGCAGGCGGCGGGAGTGGCCCGGGCCCTGGTCGACGGTCGGACCCCCGTCCCTCCCCCGGCCCACCGGGGCCGTTCCCTGGCGATGGACGCCGTCATGCTGCGCGCCCTGGACCGGGGCCGGGTCCGGGGCGACGACTTCTTCACCGGCCTGTTCTCGGGGGTGCCGATGGCCCGCCTGCTGCGGTTCCTGCAGGGGGACACCCGCCCGACCGAGGACCTGACGATCGGACGCCACACACCCATGTGGCCGATGACGCGCACGGCACTGGAGTTGCCGTGGGTGCGCCGTCGGCCCCGACCCGGTCCACCGCCCGTTGTGAAAGGGGAATCATGACCCTGCTGCGCGACAACGCGCTGTTCGCGGCCTTCGACCAGGCCGCCTCCTCCTACGATCGGCTGACGGCGGTGAATCCCGGCTATCACGGTCACCTCCGGCGTTCCGCGCGGCGGTTGCGCCTGCCCGACGGGGGGCGCGGGATGCGGCTGCTGGACCTGGGGTGCGGGACGGGCGCCTCGACCGCCGCGTTGCTGGCGGCGGCGCCCCGGGCGGAGATCGTCGCGGTGGACGCGTCCGCGGGCATGCTGGAGCGGGCGGCGGCCAAGCCGTGGCCCCCGGGGGTTCGGTTCGTCCACGCCCCCGCGGAGGAGTTGACGGCGGCGGTGGAGGGGCCCTTCCACGCGGTGTTCGCCGCCTATCTGTTCCGCAACCTCACCGACCCCGACGCCGTCCTGGCCGACGTGCACAAAATGCTGGTGCCCGCCGGTCGGCTGGCCGTGCACGAGTACACGCTCCGGGGGCGGCCGGTGGACCGGGCGGTGTGGTCGGCGGTGTGCTCGGCGATCATCGAACCCGCCGGCCGGTTGGCGGGCGACCGGGAACTGTACCGGCACCTGCGGCGCAGCGTGCTGGAGTTCGACACCGCCCCCGCCCTCGCCGCGCGGATGACGGCGGCCGGTTTCGAGTCGGTGCGGGTGCTGCCCCTGTCGGGATGGCAGACGAACCTCGTGCACACCGTGGTGGGAGGGGTGCCGTGCCCTCCGGCGGACCGGCGGTGAGCGACACGGCGCCGGGCCCGGCGCGACGGGAATCCGGAGGAACGGCGGGAACGACATGGGGAGCGGTGTGAACGACGCAGGCGGGTCCGGGGGATGGCGCGGCCGGCGGCCGGACGCCTCCCGACACGGTCGGGACCGACGGGCGGAGGTCCACCCGGCCCCGGGGGGCCGGCCCCGGCTGCACGGGGAGGACCGCCCCTCGGTGGCGGTGGTCGGCGGAGGCATCGCCGGGTTGGCGGCGGCCACCGCGTTGGCCGAGCGGGGTGTGCGGGTGACCGTGCACGAGCGGGAGGACCACGCGGGTGGGCGACTGGCGGGGTGGCCCACGACGCTGGCCGACGGTTCGCGGGTGACGATGAGCCGGGGCTTCCACGCCTTCTTTCGCCAGTACTACAACCTGCGCGGATTGCTGCGTCGGACCGATCCGGCGCTGCGGGGCCTGACCCCCCTGCCGGATTATCCGCTGTGGCACGAGTCCGGCACCCGCGACGGCTTCTCCCGGGTGCCGCGAACCCCGCCCTGGAGCGCGCTCGGGTTCGTCGCGCTGAGTCCCACCTTCGGCTGGGGCGACCTGGTGGAGATGCGGCCCACCGCCGCGCTGCCCCTGTTGGACGTGCGGGTGCCGGAGGTCTACCACCGCCTGGACGACATGAACGCCCGGGAGTTCCTGGAGCGCGTCAACTTCCCCGAGGCCGCTCACCACCTGGCCTTCGAGGTCTTCTCCCGCAGCTTCTTCGCCGATCCGCGGGAACTGTCGGCGGCCGAGCTGGTGGTGATGTTCCACATCTACTTCCTGGGCTCCGCCGAGGGCCTGCTGTTCGACGTTCCCGACGAGCCCTATCCGCGGGCGCTGTGGGACCCGCTGGTCGCCTACCTGTCCGGCCACGGGGCCGAGGTGCGTACCGGCAGCGCCGTGGAGACGATCGAGCCCATCGCCCCCGGCGGCGGCCGGATGTCCCCGGGGGTGGTGGTCACGGCGGACGGCCGCGATCGGCGGCACGACGCCGTGGTGTTGGCCACCGACCCCGGCGGGCTGCGGAAACTGGTCGCCGCCTCCCCCCGGTTGGGGGACCCGGAGTGGCGGGAGCGGATCGGGCGGCTGCGCACCGCGCCGCCCTTCCTCGTCTCGCGGCTGTGGCTGGAGCGACCGGTGGACGCGGACCGTCCCGGTTTCCTGGGCACCGGCGGCTTCGAGACCCTGGACAACGTCAGCGTGTTGGAACGCTGGGAGGGCGAGGCCGCCCGCTGGTCCGCGCGCACCGGTGGGTCGGTGGTGGAGCTGCACGCCTACTCGCTGGACCCGGACGCGGACCGGGCGAAGGAACAGCGTCGGGTGGTCGAACAACTGCACCGGGTGTACCCCGAGACCCGGGACATCCGGGTGGTGGACGAGCGACACGAGTGGCGCGCCGACTGTCCCCTCTTCCCGGTCGGGGGGTGGGCGGATCGCCCCACCGTGCGGACCGGGGACCCCCGGGTGGTGGTGGCGGGGGACGGCGTGCGCACGAACCTGCCGGTCGCCCTGATGGAGCGGGCCGCCACCACCGGTTTCCAGGCGGCGAACGCGCTGTTGGAACGCTGGGGCGTGCGCGGCCAGACGCTGTGGAGCGTTCCCAACCGCGGTCGGACGCCGCTGCTCCGCACGCTGGCCCGGCGGTACGGTGCCCCGACGCCCTGAGGACCCCGCGTCCGATGTCGCCCCGACGCCGCACCGCGTCGGGGCGACGCCACCTTCCCGACACGCGGTGGAACCGGGATACTGCACTGCGTGACGACCCGCAACGGGGAACTCGGGACACGGGAGTCTGAATGAGGACCAACGGGGCAGGGACCGGCGCGCCACGGCAGGCGGTGGTGATCGGGGGCGGTCCGGCCGGGCTGACGGTCGCCCGGGTGCTCGCCGAGCGGGGCACCCGGGTGACGATCGTGGAACGCGACCGCCTGCCGGGAGAGCCGTCCCACCGGGCGGGTGTGCCGCAGGGGCGACACACCCACGTGCTGCTGGAGGGCGGGCAACGGGCGTTGGAACGGCTGCTGCCCGGAGCCGTCGGGGAACTGCTGGAGCGGGGCGCGCCGAGGATCGGCATGCCCGAGGACATGCTGCAATGGCAATCCGACGGTTGGTACCGCCGCACCGCGGCGACCGCGCACCTCCTCACCCCGTCCCGCCCCCTGTTGGAATCGGTGCTGCGGCGTCGGGTGCTCGCCGACGAGCGGGTGGGGACGGTGGAGGGGACCGAGGTCCTCGGGCTCGTGGGGACCGCGGCACGGGTCACGGGGGTGGTGGTCCGCGAGC
>NZ_VKHS01001429.1 GCF_014141525.1 Streptomyces calidiresistens | reverse complement strand
CCCCCGCCCCGGCGGGGGTCGTCCGGCGGGCCGCCCCGCGGTCACCCCGACGGGACCCGCCCGGTCAGCGGGCGGGTCGGGTGGCGCACACCAGCTCGGTGTCGCCGTTGAGCACCCAGTACCAGTAGTGACCCCGGTCACCGGTACCGCGTGAACACACCGCCGCCGGCACCCGGTCCGGTGCGGGGAGCACGTCGCTGATCACCAGCACCGTGTTGTACGGGTCGGGCAGCCGCTCGGCGCCGCAGTCCAGCCAGACGTGCAGATCGGCCTCCGGGATCGCCCGCCCCGGCCCCGCCGGGCCGTCGGCCGCCCGGGCGGGGAAGCACTGCCCGGGCCGGAACTCCCGCTGCAGGCACAACACCGTCACCTCACCCCCGGCCGAGGTGTGGTGCCAATCGCCCCGCCCGGAACCGGAGGGACAGGTCTCCGCCCGCTCGGTGACCTCCGTCACCCGCAGGAAGGCGGCGTCCGAGGCGCAGGCCACCTGCTGGGGCAGGTGGCTGTTCCACTCCTCACCGGTCTTGTGGTTCGACAGGCAGTCGCCGGGACGGACCCGCTGGTACGCCTCGGCCGTGGGGTCACCCGACCCCGGCGCCCCCTCGGGCACCCGCGGGGGATCCACGGCCCCGTCGGCCGGATCCTCCGGCGGCCCACCGGGGAGCCTCCCGCCCGGCGCCCCCTCCGTCCCGC
>NZ_VKHS01001428.1 GCF_014141525.1 Streptomyces calidiresistens | reverse complement strand
CTGATCCGGGTCGGCTCCCGCACCGAACCCCACCCCCGGCTCGCCCGACGGGCGGCCGTTCGGGCCGCCCGGGTCCTGGGGCGCGCGGCCGGTGAGCCGGTGGAGGTGCGGCCCGTCCTCGCGGTGGGCGCCGTGCCCACCTGGACGAACTCGAACGACGCCTGGCCGGTGAACTCCTGGTGGGAACCGCCTTGGACCGACTCGAACCCGCCGGGCGCCGCACCCTGCACTCCCTGCCCCTGCCGGCCCGCGCCGTCCTGGCGCACCTGACGATCGGCCCCGGCGGGGTGTTCGCGGTGCACACCGTCCACGCCGGCGGCGCACCGGTGGTGATCGGCGCCCCGGCGGGCGCCGAACCGGCCGGGGACCTGATCCGGGTCGGCTCCCGCACCGAACCCCACCCCCGGCTCGCCCGACGGGCGGCCGTTCGGGCCGCCCGGGTCCTGGGGCGCGCGGCCGGTGAGCCGGTGGAGGTGCGGCCCGTCCTCGCGGTGGTCGCCGGTCGGATCCGGATGGTCCGTCGCCCCGCCGACCTCCCGGTCCTCGACATGACCGACGGAACACCGCCGGCGGTGCTGGACCGCGGCACGCCGGTCCTCAAGCCGGACCGGGTCGAGTATCTCCACGCGCTCGCCCGGGACCGCCGGAACTGGCGCGAGGAGTGAGACCACCCGGGCCCGGCGGGGGCGGGGC
>NZ_VKHS01001427.1 GCF_014141525.1 Streptomyces calidiresistens | reverse complement strand
GACGCCGGCGTAGAGGGCCTGGAAGGAGAAGACGCGGCGCAGGCGTTCGTCGGTGATGTACCGGCCGATCCGGGCGTCCATCCGGCCGAACCCGCCCAGGGCCGCCAGCCGGGCCAGGTCGGGGTGGAGGAGTTGCAGGGGGGAGTCGAAGTTGGCGTCGATGAAGCGGTTCATCTGCGCGGTGTAGAGCTTGCGCAGCCAGGTGCGCAGCTCGCGGTAGCCGCGCGCGGCGTCGGGTCCGGCGAAGCGCTCGACCTCGGCCTCCATGGCCGCGGCGTCGGTGTGCACGTCGAGGGAGGTGCCGTCGGCGAAGCGGGCCCGGTAGGCGGGGTGCAGGGGGATGAGATCCAGGCGTTCGCGGACGGAGCTGCCGACGGCGGCCAGTGCCTCGTCGACGAGCTCGGGCATGGTCAGCACGGTGGGTCCGGTGTCGATGCGGTATCCGCGGTGTTCGTGGAGGCCGGCGCGACCGCCCGGGTGGGTGGCGCGTTCGACGAGGGTGACGCGGCGGCCGGCTCCCAGGAGGTGGAGGGTCGCGGCGAGACCGGCGAGGCCCGCGCCGATCACGACCACGTGGTCGGTGGGTCCCTTGAGGGTTTTCATCGGGGGTGTCCTTCCAGGGCCGCGATCAGGGTGGCGGGAACACCGTCGGAGTCGCGGACGGTGTCGTGGTCGGGGCCGATCGGGCGGGGGG
>NZ_VKHS01001426.1 GCF_014141525.1 Streptomyces calidiresistens | reverse complement strand
TGTATAATAGACAGGCACACCGTCCTCTCCCCGGTGTGGCCGGATCCGGAGGGGCTGCGGCCCTCGCCCTCCCGTACCGGCACCGAGCGGGAGCCGCTGGTCGGCAGCCCGGAGTGGCACCGGAAGACCTTCGAACTCAGGTGTTCCGGGCTGCCGGCCGAGCGGCTCTCCGAGCGGTCCGTGGAGCCCTCCCGCCTCAGCCTGCACGGACTGGTCCGCCACCCGGCGGGCGTCGAGCGGTGGTGGTTCCGGCGGCAGTTCCCCGGGGAGCCGGTCCCCGACACCTGTACCGGTCCGATACCGGTCCGACGAGGACCCCGAGCAGGACACCGAGGACCTGAGCGGTGACCCGGCCACGGCCCTGGCCGTGTGGCGGGCCGAGTGCGACCGCTCCCGGGAGATCGTCGCCGCCCGGGCCTCCCTCGACGCCACCGGTACGAACATCGTGACCGGCGAGCCGTTCTCCCTGCGGTGGCTGCCGCCGCACCTGCTCGCCGGGTACGCCCGGCACAACGGCCACGCCGACCTGCTGCGCGAGCGGATCGACGGCGCCACCGGGCTGTGAGCCCCCGCCGGTGATCACCGATGGGCGGAAGCGGTGACCTTCGTCCCCACCCGCCGCCGCGCCCGGCCCGGGACACTGGAGGCTTGCCCCGGCCCGGGCGCCCCGTCACCGCCCGGACCCGGTGCCCGCC
>NZ_VKHS01001425.1 GCF_014141525.1 Streptomyces calidiresistens | reverse complement strand
CCCCCGGGTCGCCCGCCGGTGTCCCCGAGCACCGGCGGGTGCACGACCGGGCCCCGCCCGTGGACAGGCACGGGCGGGGTCCGTCGGCCGGGTACCCATCGACGGTCCGCGACGCCCGTCGGCCCGTGCCGCCTGCGCGCGGACCGGGCCGGGGCGACGCACCGGCGCCGGCGCGACGGGAGCGCCGGCCGCACCGACCACACGCACCGCTCCGCCCCGGAACCGCCCGGGCCGGGGCGGGACCGGGCACCGGCCCCCTTCCGGGGCGGAGCCGAGGAGAACGACACAGGGCGAACCATCGGGTGCGCCCGGGCGAGCAGGGTGATGACCGGGATGACGAGGATGGCCGGGGTCCCGCACGGGGTGCGGGGCCTGTCGTGGTTGACGCGGCGTCACCGCGACGACCGGATCGAGGGAATGGGCGGCCTGGACCGGCTCCGGGAGTTGCGGGAGGCGGAGCCCCCCACCCGCCGCCGCTTCCGCCGCGCCGCCGCGGAGGCGCCCGCCACGGTCGGGGTGGTGGAGGGTGGTGGGGTGAGCGGCCCACCGGAGACGGCCGCAACGCCCCCGGCGGGTCCGACGGACCCGTCCCGGGTGGGGAGCACCGACCCGGCCGCCGGTGACGCGGGATCGCCGCCGGCGCCCACCCGCCGGGAGCCCTCCCCGGCGTCCGCCCCGGACGGAACGCCGGGACC
>NZ_VKHS01001424.1 GCF_014141525.1 Streptomyces calidiresistens | reverse complement strand
CACCTACCCCCACCTGGACCCCGAGCAGGCCGCCGACCAGACCCGCGCTCTGTGGGGCCTGGGCCAGGAACCGGCTCCCAACATGATCCACCTACTGGAAGCCCGCGGCGTCCGAGTCTTCTCCCTACCCCCCGACTGCCAGGACGCCGACGCCTTCTCCGCCATCCGCCGGGGCACCCCCTACGTCTTCCTCAGCACCCGCAAAACCGCCGAACGCGGACGCTTCGACGCCGCCCACGAACTGGGCCACCTCGTCCTGCACTGCGAACACGCCAGCCCCCGCCCCCAAGCGGCCGAACCCGAAGCCAACGCCTTCGCCTCGGCCTTCCTCATGCCCCGAGCCGGCCTCCTGGCCCAACAACTTCACAACGCCGGCATCGACAGAATCCTCCAGGCCAAACGACGCTGGGGCGACTCCGCCATGGCACTGACCTACCGCATGCACAACCTCGGCCTGCTCACCGAATGGCGCTACCGCCAAACCGCCCGCCAACTCGCCGAGATGGGCTACCGCACCAGCGAACCCGATTCCCGCATGCCCCGAGAAAGCAGCCAACTCCTGGCCAAGGTCTTCCAAGCCCTCCGCGCCCGCCACATCAGTACCACCGACCTGGCCAACGCCGTCAACATCCCGCCCCAAGACCTCAACGAATACGTCTTCGGCCTGGTCCCCACCCCCATCCACGGCGGATACC
>NZ_VKHS01001423.1 GCF_014141525.1 Streptomyces calidiresistens | reverse complement strand
CCCGCCCCCGGCGGTCCGGTCCCCGTCGGGGGCCGGTCTCAGGCGGCGCCCGCGCGGCGCAGTTCGCCGGCCACGGCGTTGTGGTGGCGGGGGGAGACGGTGCGGGCGGCGTCCAGGAGCACCGGTGCCAGGACCTCGGGGTTCTCCAGGGCGGCGCCGACCGCGTCCTCGGCGCGGCGGGCGCGGACCAGGGAGGCGAGGAGGGTGACGGCCTCCTCGCCCCGGCCGATGGACAGCAGTTCGGCGGCGATGGTGCCGGCGTCCGCGGCGGGGCGGGCGGCGGCCTGGCGCAGCAGTTGCCGGCACTCGTTCTCCAGGCCCCGGTCGACGAGCGCCTCGGCGACCGCGACCACCGGTCGGGCCGGCAGGGTGGCCGCCTCCCACAGCAGGGTCGCGACCTCGGGTTCCAGCCCTTCCCGCTCCATGCTCTCCACCAGCAGCGGGATGCGCTGCGGGGGGCCGGAGACCGCGCCGCACAACGCCATGTAGAGGTCCGCGCCCAGTCCCTGCTCACGCAGACGGGCCAGTCGTTCCGCGAGTTCCCCGGCGGCGCGCCGGTCCTCCTCGGTGAAGACGGTCCGGGGCGCCCGGGGGGCCGCGCTCTCCTCCACGCCGGCGAAGCGCGAGCCGGCGGGTCGGCTTCCCGCGGTGGCGGACGGTGTGGTGGGCTGTCTCTTATACACAGCTTACGCTGC
>NZ_VKHS01001422.1 GCF_014141525.1 Streptomyces calidiresistens | reverse complement strand
GCGCAGAGCCAGACCCACACCAGGGCGGGGAACGCCCCGCCGGCGGGCGGGGCGCCGGTGACGGCCGCCTCGATCAGCCGGGCCCCGCCGGTGGTGGGGACGAGGTGGGCGACCGGGTGGTCGAGGACGCCGAGGAGGTGCGCGACCGGCACCACCAGCAGGGGCACCAGGAGCGGCAGGGCTCCCACCACGACACCGGGCAGGGTGCGGGCGCGGGTGCCGGCGGCCAGGCAGCAGGCGAGGAGCAGCACCGCGATCGGGGCCACCGCCGCGGGGACGCCGAGGACGACCCGCAGGACGCCGCCGGTGTCGGTCGGACGGGCGGCGGCCGCGGCGATCGGTACCGCCATCGCGCAGGTGAGGAGGGTCAGGGGGAGGACCCGGCACAGGGCGGCCTCGACGGGTCGCAGCGGTGAGACCCGTCGCACGGCGTCGGTCCTCTCCGTGCGCTCCACCAGGACCAGGGCGACGGCGAACAGCGCCCCGAACCCGGCGGTGTCCAGGAACAGCAGGTGGGGCCCGAGGGCCCCGGCGGTCCGCGGGGAGGGGACCAGGAGCAGGAGGGTCCACAGCACGGCGAGGCCGAGGGCGACGTGGACCACGCGCAGCTCCACCAGCAGGCGGCCCTCCTCCCGCAGGGCGGCGCGGATCCGGGCCCGGGCGGCCCGGTGATCGCGTCGCCCGGGGGGCGGGGTCGCGGTTCGTGCGC
>NZ_VKHS01001421.1 GCF_014141525.1 Streptomyces calidiresistens | reverse complement strand
TCAGATCTGTATAAGAGACAGTCCAGGTACCGCTCGAAGGGAACGATCCCCTCCGCGTCCCCCTCGGCCCCGGGGGCGGGGCGGGGTCCTTCGTCGACCGGGCCGAGGACGGCCGCGGCGAGTTCGGCGCCGGCACGGGTGATGCGCGCGCCGAGGGCGTCCCGGCCCGTCGATCCGCCGCCCCAGTCCTCCGGGGCGGCGTAGACACCGGTCGGCAGGACCGTGGCCCCGAGGTGGGAGAAGAGGGGACGCATGGCGTGGTCCAGCACCAGGGAGTGGCGGGCGGTGCCGCCGGTCGCGGCCTGGAGGACCGGGACACCGCGCAACGCGGTCGGTTCGTCGGCCCCCAGGACGTCGAAGAAGGACTTGAACAGGCCGCTGTAGGAGGCTGAGTGGACCGGGGTCGCGACGACCAGGCCGTCGGCGGCCCGGACCCGGTCGAGGAGGGCGCGCAGTCCGGCTCCGGGGAAACCGGTCACCCCGGCCGAGGCGATGTCCACGGCGTGCTCGCGCAGCTCGATCACCTCGGTGCGCGGTGCGGCCGCATCGGTGTCGGCCCGCGAACGGGCCGCCTCCCGGACGGCGGTCAGCAGCCGATCGGCGAGCAGACGGGTGGCGGAGGGACGACCGGTGCCGGCCGAGACGGCGAGGACGGTGCGCTGCACGACGGTTCTCCGGGGGTCGGGGAGGAAGGGCTGTCTCTTATACA
>NZ_VKHS01001420.1 GCF_014141525.1 Streptomyces calidiresistens | reverse complement strand
CGTTGCCCGCCGCCCCCCTGGTTCCCGATCCCGCGGCGACCGCACCGCCCTTCTCGTTCCGCGAGTTCCTCGGCAGCTTCGTCTTCAACCCCGTTCGGCACCCCGACTTCGGCTGGGCCTGGCTCACCAAGTTCCTCGTGATGTTCGGGGCGGTGGCCCCGCTCAGCTACCTCGCCTTCTACGTCGCCTTCCGGATGGACCTCACGGTCGCCGAGGTCGCCGGAACCGTGGCCGGCCTGGTCGCGATCAACTACGCGGTGCAGTCCGTCACCGCCGCCCTCGGCGGGTGGCTCTCCGACCGGCTCGGCCGGCGCAAGCCACTGGTCATCGCCTCCGGCCTGATCGTCGCGGCCGGCCTGGGCATCCTGGCGGTCGCGCCCTCCCCGGCCTGGATCCTCGTCGCGCAGCTCGTGGCCGGCCTGGGCGGTGGCCTCTTCTACGCCGTCGACATGGCCCTGATCACCGAGGTCCTCCCCGACCCCGACAACGCGGCCAAGGACCTGGGCGTGATCAACATCGCCAATGCCCTGCCGCAGTCCCTGATGCCGATGATCGCCCCCTTCGTCCTGGCGGTCGGTGGCGGCGAGAACTACTCCCTCCTGTTCGGCATCGCCGCCGGCAGCGCGGTGCTCGGCTCCGTCCTGGTCACCCGCATCCGGGGAGCCCGCTGATCGGGGGCGCCGACCGGCCGCACTCCCCGCCGGCCCGG
>NZ_VKHS01000142.1 GCF_014141525.1 Streptomyces calidiresistens | reverse complement strand
GGCGACCCCGCGCCCACCGATCCGGCACCGACCACGCCGGCCCCCGATCCCACCGTCTCCGTGCCGCCGGCCCCGCCCTCCACCGCGCCGCGCCCGCCGATCGTGAGCCGCGCGCAGTGGGGCGCCGACGAGGCGGCGGCCCCCGAGGAGGCCATCTACCTGCCGGACCCGGTGGTCAAGGCCGTGGTCGTCCACCACACCGCCGAGTCCAACGCCTACGTCTGCGAGGACTCCGCCGCCGTGGTCCGCGGCATCTTCACCTACCACGTGAGGACCCTGGGCTGGCGCGACATCGGCTACAACTTCCTGGTCGACAAGTGCGGCACGATCCACGAGGGCCGCAAGGGCGGCGTGGACCGCCCGGTGTACGGGGCGCACGCCTACGGCTTCAACGACCAGACCACCGGCATCGCCGTCCTGGGCACGTACACCGACACCGCCGCCCCCACCGCCGTGCTCAACTCGGTGGCCCGGTTGTCGGCCTGGAAGCTCGGCCAGTACGGCGCCGACCCCACGGGCACGGTGAACCTGATCGCCGGCGCCGACGGTGTCAACCTCGCCGGGCAGCGCTGGAGCAAGGGTGCCGTGCGCACCCTGCCCCGCATCCACGGGCACCGCGACGGCTACAACACCCTGTGCCCCGGCGACCGCCTGTACGGGCAGTTGGAGACCATCCGCACCCTCGCCGGCGGGGCACCCCACGCCCTCGCGTCGAACGGCGTCACCGGCACCACCGTCGTGGGCGACACCCACTACACGAAGAACTCCGCGACGGTCGCCTGGAAGACCGGCACCCCCAGTCAACTGCTGACCCGCTTCGAGGTGCTGGTGGACGGCAAGGTCGCCGTCACCACCGCCGGCAACGCCCGCTCGGTCGCCGTGCCCCTGAGCCCCGGTACCCGGAAGGTCTCGGTGCGCGGGGTGCACCTCTCCGGGCGCACGGCCACCACCCCGGCCGTCACCGTCGTCGCCGACACCATCGCGCCGACCTTCACCACCGCACCGCGGCTGGCCCTGCGCGCCGGCACGGTCAACACCGACGCCGTCCCCGTGCGGCTGACCTGGAAGGCGGCCGACGAGACCCGCCTCCAGGGGGTGCGGCTGCTCTCGCCGGTGGCGAAGTCCTACTCCGCGACCACGACATCGGCCGATCTGACGGTGAAGTCCGGCGTCGCCTCCACCTGGCAGGTCCGGGCCCTGGACACCGCCGGGAACCAGCGCACGGTCTCCCCGTCGTTCACGCCGGTGATCCTCCAGGAGACGGCCGCCAAGCGGACCGGCACCTGGACCACCCGCTCCGACTCCCGCTACCTGGGGGGCAAGTCCCTCGCCTCGGGGACGAAGAACTCCTCGCTCACCTGGACCTTCACCGGCCGTTCGGCGGCGCTGGTGGTCTCCCGGGCCTCCGGTTCGGGGCAGGTGCGGGTGTACGTGGACGGCAAGCTCGCCAAGACGGTGGACCTGAAGTCCTCCACCGTCCGCTACCGCGACGCGATCTGGACGCAGAGCTGGACGAGCAACGCCAAGCACACGGTGCGGATCGAGGTGGTCGGCACCTCGGGCCGACCCACCGTCACCGTGGACGCCCTGACGTACCTGAAGTGACACCCCCGGCATCGGCCGTGCCCGTCCCACCGGGCCGGAGCCCCCTTACGGCAAGGGGGCTCCGGCCGGGGCGTTCCCGATGTCGAATCGGAGATGAAAATTCCCGTCGCGGTCCCGGAGGAGACGTCCGCCGGTGATGTGGAGTGACGGAACCGGTTTCTTGGCGTCATTGAATGTTGCAACAATATGGGCGGTTGATTTTCCATTTATCGTCTCTTCGGTGATTTGCTGATGGCGGTGATCGCCCTTGCTGAAATCGACCCACTGCTCCTCCCGGGGGAGCAATGGGTCGAGGGTTGCCCTCGCACTCCCGCCCGAGATGTTCTGTCGATAGATCCTGGCGGGCAGTTCGTCCGGGATCTCGGCGGCCAGCTGATCCGCCCCTTTGTGGTCGAGCAGTGAGCCCAGGAGTTTCTTCATGTTTGTGACCCGATCACCCTCGGGCCCCTCGATGCACCGGCGGAAGGAGGTCCACTGGTTGATGAATGCCTCGCTCGCCGTGTACGTCGTGTCCTTGGCCCGGTAGTTCTCTCTCATGACGGCGAAAAATTTCCCCTTGCCTTCCTCGCCGTACAGGTTTTGGAACGATCCCCCCGTGAGAGGGCGTTCGGACTGTGGATTCTCTTTCACGGCAGAGTAGTCGGCCGTTCTCTCCTCCACGTCCACCAGGAAGGTGAACGGTGCTTCGAACGCCTTGAGCGCCGGGGATTTCCTCGCCTTCACGACTTCCCGCGTCGATCCCTTCCCGAACGCCTGCATATAGGCTTTCATGCGGTCGGGAAACGGCGGAATGTTCTTCCCCGGGGGGTGCCGTGCACCGGTCCGTGGTGCGGCGAACGGTTCGTGAGGGGTGGGCATACGGGCTCCTCCGGTAACCACCCGGCGTGATCGAGTGCGTGGACGTCCTCCCGTGCCAACGGTGAAGGCCCCACGGGTGGGGCGCAACAGTGCCGGGGATCGGTGCCGACCGGAGGCCGCCACGGGCCGAGCGGCCCGGAAAGCCGTCCCCGGGGACTTCCGGGACCCCTCCCGGGGGCATCACGGCACGTTCCCCCGATACGACTGCGCGAGCACGCCGGGACGGGGCCCGCAAGCCGGGTTGGGCCGAAAGAGTGTTGTTCGATTTTCTTGGGACCCCGCCGATGCGCGGACACGGCAGGGGTACCCGGTGGGCGTGCGGATCGGGTGCGGGGCCGGCGCACGATCCCCCGTGGGTCGGGCCGGCCACAATCGCCCGATGTCGACGACCGGGATCATCCTCATCGAATCCATTGTTTCGCCGGTGGCCCGGGCGGAAAATCGTGCCGCACGATTCGGATACGGAAGGCAGCGAAGGAGGAGCCATGGGGTCGATTTCGGGAATTATTGAAAGTCTGGACACCTCGGAAAAGCAGATGGAGGATGCGAAGGAGGCCCTTGAAGCACTCGAAGCACTCGCCCAGACGAAGGCGGATTTCTTCCGGATGGACATCGAGAAGGCGCTCATCACGGCCGGCAGTGACCAGGACAGGAGGGTTCCCATCGAAGCGGTGCTGGACAGCACCTCGCAGACTCACGCCATGATGTCCAACCAGGTGAATGACATCGGTGCACCCATCGGCAAGGCCCTCACGTCCTTCTGTCGCGGATCGGCCCCGGATATCATAGACGGCGTGGCCGGGCTGGTCACCGATGTACTGAAGGAATTCCTTGGGGAGTCGGAGGCCGCCGAGGACACCCTCGACCGCTACGTCGTACTGACCGAGGAATACTCGATCATCCGCCTCGATCTGCGGGCATGGCAACGGGCGATCGAATCCAGTGGCATCCGCCACAGGGCCGATAAAGTCAGTGCGTTCGTGCTGGTGAAGTCCGCCGTGGATCTCGAGAAGATCGGCTTCAACACCTTCCTGTATCTGTACCGCGCGCAATTGCACGAGATGCAGATGAGCACGAAGGACATCGAGCAGGCCCTGGACCGGGCCACGCTGATCTACGAGAAGTTCCACCACGAGGTGGGCGCCGTTCGGAACGGCCGCTCCCCCGGGTTGACGCCTTCCCGGTCGGCGGGCTGAGCCGGGGCGCCGACCACGGGGCGCGCTTCCACCGATCGGCGCGAGGGCGGGACGACCACCGTTGACCACGGCTGGGGGTGCCGGGGCGGGTGGAACGGCATCCGCGGTGACGGCCGCGGTCGCCGGTCGGGAAACGCCCGGGGCCGGGGCCGCGCGGTGGTCGCGCGGCACCCGGCCCCCGGTGCCCCGGGCGGGACCGGACACGGTCACCCGTGTGGTCCTCCCGCCCGGACGGCCGTGCTCAGACCTCGGTGGTCTCGGTCTCGCTCGCGGCGGAGGGCTCCTCGGCCTGGGCGGCGAGGATCTGGATGATGGTCTCCTCGCCGTCGATGGTCAGGGTGGTGCCCTTGGGGAGCTTCACGTCCTTGGCCAGCACCTGGTCGCCGGCGGACAAACCCTCGACGGAGACGGTCACGCTCTCCGGGAGGTGGGTGGCCTCGGCCTCCACGCTCAGGGTGTTGTGCACGTGCTCGATGAGGAACTGGCCCGGGGCCAGGTCGCCCTCGGTGTGGATCGGGATCTCGACGGAGACCCGCTCACCCTTCTTGACCACCAGCAGGTCCACGTGGACCAGGTTGGGGCGCAGCACCTCGCGCTGCACGGCCTTGGGGATCACCAGTTCCTCGCGGCCCTCGATGTCCAGGGTGATCAGGACGTTCGAGTTCTTCAGGGCCATCATCAGGTCGTAGCCCGGCAGGGTGACGTGCACCGGGTCGCCGCCGTGGCCGTAGATGACGGCGGGGACGCGGTTGGCCTGACGGACGCGGCGGGACGCGCCCTTGCCGAACTCGCGGCGGATCTCGGCGCTGATCTTGACGTCGCTCATGGCGGCGCTCCTCGTGGGTCGGGATCGCGGTGCGCGATCGCGGGATGCGGTCTGTCCGGTCGGTCCCGGGGACCCGGGCCGGGGTGTCACCCGGCCCCAACGGGCCTGCCGCACACCGCGCGCGGTCCGGCGGCCGGGGCCGCGCGGATCACCGCGATGAGGAGCGCGTCGATCACGGAGTGCCGTCCGCCTCCGGTGCCGGGGTCCCGCGGATCGCGGGCCGGGCCGGAAGCGCGCACGGCCTCCCTCGCCGAGCAACGCGCACAGCGTACCCGGCGGGGAGGCCGTGGTCGAAATCGGGTGGTACCGACCCCGGGTCGGGGGTCGGTACCACCGGGGGATCAGGCGTCGCCCTCGAAGAGGCTGGTGACCGAGCCGTCCTCGAAGACCTCGCGGATCGCGCGGGCGATCGTGGGGGCCAGGGAGACGACGGTGACCTTGTCGAGGGCCATCTCACCGGGGGTGGGCAGCGAGTTGGTGAAGACGAACTCGCTGACCTTCGAGTTCTTCAGGCGGTCCGGGGCCGGGTCGGAGAGGATGCCGTGGGTGGCGGTGACGATCACGTCGGCCGCGCCGTTGGCGAACAGCGCCTCGGCCGCCGCGCAGATCGTGCCACCGGTGTCGATCATGTCGTCCACCAGCACGCACACCCGGTCGCGGACGTCACCGACGACCTCGTGCACCGACACCTGGTTGGCCACGTCCGGGTCGCGCCGCTTGTGCACGATGGCCAGCGGGGCGCCCAGCTTGTCGCACCAGCGGTCGGCGACCCGCACCCGGCCGGCGTCGGGGGAGACGACCGTGAGCTTGTCGCGGTCCACCCGGCCGCGGATGTAGTCGGTCAGCAGCGGCAGGGCGAACAGGTGGTCCACCGGGCCGTCGAAGTAGCCCTGCACCTGGTCGGCGTGCAGGTCCACGCTCAGGATCCGGTCGGCGCCGGCGGTCTTGAGCAGGTCGGCCATCAGGCGGGCGGAGATGGGCTCCCGGCCGCGGTGCTTCTTGTCCTGGCGGGCGTAGCCGTAGAACGGGATCACGACCGAGATGCTGCGGGCCGAGGCCCGCTTCATCGCGTCGATCATGATCAGCTGTTCCATGATCCACTTGTTGATCGGGGTGGTGTGGCTCTGGATCAGGAAGCAGTCCGCACCGCGGACCGACTCCTGGTACCGGACGTAGATCTCCCCGTTGGCGAAGTCCCGGGCGGTGGTCGGAACCAGTCCCACGCCCAGCTCGGCGGCGACCTCCTTCGCCAGCTCGGGGTGGGCGCGGCCGGAGAAGAGCATCATCTTCTTCTCACCGGTCGTCTTGATCCCGGTCACAGCAGATCTCCTTGGGTGATCGACGGTCGCTTGGGAGTCGTCGGGAAGGCCCCGGACGGCCGTCTTTCGGCCACCCCGCGCGGGGCCCCTCTTACGGTACGCCCCGGGCCGGCACCCCGTGCACCCGTCAACCTTCTCCGGATGTCCGTTCGCCCGCCATCCCGTCGTCACCGGGACCGGCGGGCGTCCCCTCGCCGGCCGCCTCGGCGGCCTTCGCGGCGGCGCTGCCGGGCCGCTTGCGGGCCACCCAGCCCTCGATGTTGCGCTGCTGGCCGCGCGCGACGGCCAGCGAACCGGGCGGCACGTCACGGGTGATGACGGACCCGGCGGCGGTGTAGGCACCGTCCCCGATGGTGACCGGCGCCACGAACATGTTGTCCGAGCCGGTGCGGCAGTGGGACCCGATGGTGGTGTGGTGCTTGTGCTGCCCGTCGTAGTTCACGAAGACGCTGGCCGCGCCGATGTTGGTGTGGTCGCCGATCGTGGCGTCCCCCACATATGTGAGATGCGGCACCTTGGTGCCCTCGCCCACGGTGGCGTTCTTGGTCTCCACGTAGGTGCCGATCTTCGCGGAGGCCCCCAGGCGGGTGCCCGGCCGCAGGTAGGCGTAGGGCCCCACGGTCGCGCCCTCGCCGATCTCCGCCCCCGTCGAGACGGTGTTGACCACGGTCGCGCCCGCCCCGACGACGGTGTCGGTCAGCGTGGTGTGCGGGCCCACCTCGGCCCCGGCGCCGATCCGGGTGGCGCCGCGCAGCTGGGTGCCCGGGTGGATCACGGCGTCCGGTTCGAAGCCCACCGTCACGTCCACCCAGACCGAGGCCGGGTCCACGACGGTCACCCCGGCGAGCATGGCGTCCTCCAGCAGCCGGTCGTTGAGCATCCGGCGGGCGGCGGCGAGCTGCACGCGGTTGTTGATGCCGGAGATCTCCCGGTGGTCGGCGGCCCGCCAGGCGCCCACCCGGCGACCCTCGGCGCGCAGGATGCCGAGCACGTCGGTGAGGTACTCCTCGCCCTGGCTGTTGTCGGTGGTGAGCTCGGCGAGGGCGGCGGCGAGCGCCTCGGCGTCGAAGGCGAAGACGCCGGAGTTGATCTCCCGGACGGCCCGCTGCTCCTCGTCGGCGTCCTTGTGCTCGACGATGGCGGTCACCGAGCCGTCCGCGGCGCGCACGATCCGCCCGTAGCCGGTCGCGTCGGGCACCTCGGCGGTCAGCACGGTCACGGCGTTGCCCTGGTCGGCGTGCCCGGCGGCGAGCGCGGCGAGGGTCTCCCCGGTCAGCAGCGGGGTGTCACCGCAGGTCACCAGCACGGTGCCGGTGGGGGCCCCGCCCCGGGCGGTCAGCTCCTCCAGGGCGCGGCGCACGGCGTGTCCGGTGCCCCGCTGCTCCTCCTGCACGGCGGTCAACACGTCCGGGTCGATGTCGGCGAGGTGCGCGGTCACCCGCTCCCGGGCGTGGCCCACGACCACGACCAGCCGCTCGGGTCCGGTGTGCCGGGCCGAGGCGACGACGTGACCGAGCAGCGAACGCCCGCAGATCTCGTGCAGGACCTTGGGCGTCGCGGACTTCATGCGGGTCCCCTCACCGGCGGCGAGGACGATGACGGCGGACGGGCGCGTGGAGCTCAACTGATCGGGCCCTTCGTGCGGTGGGACGTGATGCGGACGGGTCTTCGCACCCTACTCCCCGGCCGGGTCCGGGTCCCTCATCCGGGCCGGGAGCCGGGCGGGACGCGGCCCGCCCGGCTCGGGTCCCCGGTCCCCTGGTTCCCCCGGCGGTTTCCCCCGGTGTCCTCCTCCGGCGTTTCCCCTCGTTCTCACGCCTTCCGCGCGGGCGCGCGGGGTCCGGGCCGCGCGCCCTTCCGGGCCGGTCCCGTTCCTCTCCGGGCGGGGGACGGTGGGCCGGCCGTTCCGGAGGGGGGCTCCGCGCGTTCCGCCCCCTCGGGGGCCTGCCGCGGGGCCGCTCCGTCCCCTTCCCCGGAGGGCCCGGGTTCGGTGGTGTCGGTGGGGGAGGGGGAGCCCTCCTCCGGAGCGGCTGCCCCGTCGGGAGCCGCGTCGTCGGGGCCCTCCCGGGGCCCGGTCCCATCGCTCGCGGCGGGTGGCCCGGCCTCCTCCCGTCCACCGGAGCCCGTGTCGTCGGGGTCCTCGGGGACACGGCCGGTCAGAGCCGCCAGTGCGCGCCTGACCTGCCGCAGGTGCTCCCGGACGGCCTCCGCCCGTTCCTCGTGCTCGCGCAGCAGCCGGGCGGTCTCCCGCTCGATCCGACGCCGGTGCCCCTGCGCCTCGGCGAGGAGGCCGGCCGCGCGCTCCTCGGCCTCCTGCTGCCGGGAGCGGGCCTCGCGGGTCGCGGCGGCGTGGTCCTCGCGACGCCGGGCCAACAGGTCCTCGGCGTATCCGAGGATCTCCTCCTCGCGGCGGGTGCCCGCCTCCTCGGCGGCGGCCAGTTCGGCGGCCAGGGCCTCCTCCGCCCGCTTCTCCCGTTCGCGGCGCTCCGCCTCGGCGCGTCCGGTCTCCGCGGCGAGACGGTCGCCGTGCTCCCGGGCGGCGGCCAGGAGGCGCTCGGCGTCCTCGTGGGCGGCCCCGGTGATCCGGGCCGCCTCCTCGCGGGCCTCCGCCAACCGCTGCTCCGCCTCCTCCTCCGCCCCGGCGCGACGCCCGGCGGCGGCCTCCCGGGCGCGCTCGCGCAGGGCGCGGGAGTCGTCGGCGGCCCCCTCGGCGAGGCGCCGGCCCTCCTCGGCGGCCTCCCCGGTGATCTCCTCGGCCTGCGCCACGGTCTCCTCGAGCAGGGCGACCATGCGGGGGCCGAGGACGGCCCACCGTTCGGGCGGCAGGTCGGCGGCGGCCTCGCGGTCGGCGTCGAGCCGGGAGATCTCCCCGGCCAATTCGCGTTCGGCGGTGACGAGGGCGGCCAGGCGGCGGGCGAGGGCGTCCCGGTCGGCGGTCAGTTCGGCGAGGCGTGCCTCGACCTGTTCGGGTCGGTAGCCGCGTTCGAACATGCCCACCCGGTCGAACTCCGCCCCCGGGGTCGCGTTCACGGAGCCCTCCTTCGTCGATGTCGAATGTCGAATGTCGATGTCGCCCATGACCGCCCTCATCCGGCGCGCTTATCGGGCGAAAAGACGGAAACCTCCTCTCAGGATGCCCCTCCCGGGCCGACCGAACACCCGGACACACGTCACACCCGTGCCATCCGGCCGGCCCGGCGCCGGGGCCGCGCGACCCCGGGCACGCCGAGGGGGCCGGTGCGGGGCGATCGCCCCGCACC
>NZ_VKHS01001419.1 GCF_014141525.1 Streptomyces calidiresistens | reverse complement strand
GAGGTGGCCAGGGCCATGAGGGCGTGGGCGGGGGCGTGCCAGGTGTCGGTGCCGTTGGGGTCGGTGAGGGGTGCGGTGCCGTTGGTGAGTGCGGTGGTGATGAGGGTGTGCAGCGTGGCCATGGCTGGGGCCTCTCCGGTGGGTCAGGGGTGGAGGGTGGTGGGGCGCCGTTCAGGAGGTGGGTGAGGTGGCTCCTCGGTGACTGGCCCGGTGGATTCGGCCGCCGGCGCGGAAGTCGTGGATGAAGTGGCCGTGGCGGAATGCGACGTCGGTTGCCGTGAGGCGGGTGATGCGGTCCCCGCCGGGGGTGGTCAGGAGTGGGCCGGTGGTGCGTCCGGCGATGGCCTCGCGGACCAGGGCGGCACTGGCGTCGGGGAGGGGGACAGTGGTGGTGCGGCGGGTCTTGGTGGGCCGGGAGGCGATGGTCCCGGCCTCGAAGTTGATGTCCTCGACGTCCAGGGCGAGGGCCTCCTCGACGCGCAGCTCGGTGCTGTGCCACAGCAGGGACCACAGGGCCCGGTGCGGGGTGGGGATCAGGGTGTGGGTCAGCAGCGCGTCCAGGCGGTGCCGGGTGACGGTCGTCTCCTCGGGGAAGGTGCGGTGGATGTAGTCGAGGACTTCGGCGTTGTCCCACAGGGGGCCGGCGGGGCACTCCCCGACGGGGGCGGGCACGTCGCCGCGCTCGGCGGCGCGGGTGAGGTCGGCCGGGGCC
>NZ_VKHS01001418.1 GCF_014141525.1 Streptomyces calidiresistens | reverse complement strand
CAGGGCGGTGATCGCCCTGGCCGTCGGCTCGTCGGACACCGTCGCCACCGCCCGGGTCATCTCCCCGATCCACGCGTCCACCAGCGGTCGCAACCGTTCGTCCCGGGCGGCCGCGAGGTAGAGGTCGTACTCGACGATCGCCCGTTCCCGGTCCTCCAGGTACGCGGCGGCGGCGTCGGCGATCACCGGGCCGGGAGTGGCTGGGGAGGCACGCAGCCTCTCCTCCCACCCGGCGAGGGTGGTCCTGCACTCGTCGGCCACCTTCTCCAGCGCCGCGTCCACCAGGTCACCGAGGGAGGGGAAGTAGTAGGTGGTCGACCCCAGGGGCACGCCGGCCCGGGCGGCGATGAGCCGGTGGGTGGTGTTCCCGATGCCGCGCTCGGCGATCACCGAGACGGCGGCCTCCACGATGGCCGCCCGCCGGCCCTCGGGGTCCCGCGTCCGGCGGGGCGCCGCACCCGCCTGTTCCTCCGTCCGTCCCATGGATCTCCTTGTGTACATTCGTACATGTACGAATGTACCACCGCCCCGTCGTCCGGATTCCCGGGGACGCTCACGGGCCCGGGAACCGGGAGGGACGCAGGGTGAGGCGCATGGCCGCCGATCCGTTTTCCGTGCGGACGGCAGGCCCGGGGGACGCCCCGGTGATCGCCCGGCTGCTGCACGACTTCAACACGGAGTTCGCCACCCCCACCCCCGGCGCGGAGGTCCTGGC
>NZ_VKHS01001417.1 GCF_014141525.1 Streptomyces calidiresistens | reverse complement strand
CGGCCCACCCGTCCCTCGCCGATCTGCTGCGGGCGGCCGGGCCGCCGATGGCCCGCGCACTGCCGGACTTCGACCCGGCCGCCGCCCCGGGAACCCCCGGCGCGCTGCTGCGCGAGTGGCTGGAAGCCGCCCTCGCGGCGGGGGTCGCGGACCCCACCGCCGTGGTGCTCTCCACCGTCGCCCCCGACGGTCTCCCCGACGCCCGGGTGCTGGTGCTGCGCGGCGTGGACGAGGAGGGCGCCGAGTGGGCTTTCGCGACCGACTCCGGCAGCCCCAAGGGACGCCACCTGGCGGCGGTGCCCGGCGCGGCGATGACGGCGTACTGGCCCGCGCAGGGGCGCCAGATCCGGGTGCGCGGGCCGGTGGTGACCGCCCCCGCCGAACGGTCGCGCGCGGACTTCCTCGGCCGCTCCCCCGCCGCCCGGATCGCCGCCCTGATCGGCCGGCAGAGCGAGCCCATGGCCTCGCCGCACGAGTGGACGGCCGAGGAGGAGAACGTGCGCCGAACCAGGGGTGAGGACCCCCGACAGGTCCCTCCCGGCCACACGGTCCACCTGCTCCGGGCCGCGACCGTGGAGTTCTGGCAGGGCTCCGCCGACCGGCGACACCGGCGCCTGCGCTACACGCGCGCGGACGACGGGTGGGAGCGCACCGAGCTGTGGCCGTGAGCCCCCGGCGCCGTCGGCGTGCCCCCTCCCGCTTCACCCCGGCCGAACC
>NZ_VKHS01001416.1 GCF_014141525.1 Streptomyces calidiresistens | reverse complement strand
GGGCGGGGGGGCGCCGTCGGGACCGGCCAGCACCCGTCCGAGGAACCGCTTGCGGGAGGCCGCGACCAGCAGGGGGTGCGGCAGTTCGGCGCGCAGGCGCTCGATGGCCGCGATGAGCGCCAGGTCGTGCTCGGCACGCTTGGCGAAGCCGAGGCCGGGATCGATCACCACGCGTTCGGGGTCGATGCCGCCGGCGACGGCACGGTCGAGGCTCTCGCGCAGTTCGGTGATCACCTCGGCGACGGGGTCGGTGTACTCGGCGCGCTCGTTCATGTCGATGCTCTGGCCGCGCCAGTGCATGACCACGAACGGGGTCCGGGCCTCCGCCACGAACGGCACCATCGCGTCGTCGGCCCGGCCGCCGCTGACATCGTTGACCAGGCGGGCCCCGGCCTCCACGGCGCGCCGGGCCACGGAGGCGCGCATGGTGTCGACGCTGACGATCAGGCCCTCGGCCGCCAGTTCCCGCACCACGGGCACGACCCGGCGCAGTTCCTCGGTCTCGTCCACGCGTCGGGCGCCGGGGCGGGTGGACTCGCCGCCGACATCCACCAGGTCGGCGCCCCGGGCCACGAGGTCGAGGCCGCGCTTGATCGCGGCTTCCTGGTCGAACCAGCGACCGCCGTCGGAGAAGGAGTCGGGGGTCACGTTGACCACGCCCATCACCGCGCAGCGGTCCGGGAGGGGCAGTCCGGGGATCCGGCCGCGCGGTCCCGGGGCC
>NZ_VKHS01001415.1 GCF_014141525.1 Streptomyces calidiresistens | reverse complement strand
GGGAGGCGGGGTCGGGAGCGCCCGCGCCCGGGGTCACCCCGGCTTCGTGTCCCCGACGTTCCCCAGGTGGTCGGCGGCCTCGTCCCGGGCGAGGGGTCGGGACCGGCGGGCCGGTCCGCGCCATCCGCAACTGCACCGGGGGGCGAGGAAGGGCCCGCGTTCCACCAGGGTGATGTGGTGTCCCCCGGACACCTGAGCGGGCGGCTCGGCCGCGCGTTCGTCGTGCACGGGACCACCGTATCGAGTCATCCCCGGGGGCCGGCCGTGACGGTCCCCGGGGCGATTCGTTGAGCGGTGCGGCCGGGAGGTTCGGGGTGGTGGGCCCCGGGGGTCGCCGAGGGGCGATCGGCAGGAACCCCGGGAACGAGGAGCGGAACCCATGGCGGAGCGAGGTGCGGGGCGCGGGACGGCGGGACCGGTGGCGATGGCGATGGTGGCGCTGATCGCGGCCGGCACGGTGTCGGCGTGCTCCCCGGCGAGCGGGGGGACCCTCCCGTCCGCCCCGGCACCGGTCGCGGCGGTTCCCTCCGGTCCCGTGGGCCCCGACGGCGTGCCCCTCGGGCCGGTGGAGCGGCTGCTCCGGGCGGCCGACGTCCTGGCGGGGGCCGGTACCTCACGGGTGCGCACCGCCGTGGAGACCGCATCCGGTGGCACCCGGGTGGTGATCACCGGGGAGGGCGTCTTCGACCACGGCGCCGGGGTGGGGGAGTTGGAGTTGACCGTGCC
>NZ_VKHS01001414.1 GCF_014141525.1 Streptomyces calidiresistens | reverse complement strand
ACGTTCCGCACGTCCCCGCTCCCCCACCCGCGCCGACCTGCGGGAACACCGCTCCGCACGGTCATCACGGAATTCCCGGAAAAAAATTCCGCGGGAGCGGCAACCTTCCGCGCGCCGGCGGCAACCAAGGAGCAGAACGGAAGTGAGCCTCCTCGTCGCCCCCCTGAAGGAGCGCTCCTCCGTCGCCCCGGGCGGCACCAGCCCGCCCGGGGCCCCTTTCCGGGGGGAGGCGGGACCCTCCGGAAGACGCCCCGGGCGGCTTCGGCCGCCCGGGGCGAGAACGTTTCGAGCCCCCGAACCCGGGTGGCCGGGCCCCGTGGGGAAGCGACCGGGGTCGACGCGCGGGGCGGCGCGGATCCACGGTCGGAGCCGCCGCCGGACGGCAACCGGTCGGACCGACGGAACGGCGGTCCACCGGCGGCTTGGGAGCGCTCCCATCCGACGACGGCCCCCCAATGATGCGGACATGACACCGATGCGTCAACCGTCCGCACACGGGATGACCGGGAAACACCGGACCTCCACCACCGCCGCACACCATCCCCGGAGGGGAAGGCACCGAAGGGGAATTTCCGTGTCCGTTCCCGATCGAATGTGTTCACCCGGGTTCACCCGTACCCGAAAACCCGTTGCCGCCCGGGACGGCACTCGGGATGCTGGATCGGTTGCCCCGCGCACGAGGCGGCTCCCCCGCGTTGCCCCGTTCCCCGCGCCCGGGACCCGGGAC
>NZ_VKHS01001413.1 GCF_014141525.1 Streptomyces calidiresistens | reverse complement strand
GGTTCGGTTGTTCGGGTGTGGGGAAGCGTGATCCTCAACCGTGGTTGGTGGACGATGAGTTGTGGGCGCGGGTCGAGCCGCTGGTGCCCGTGCGGCAGCGCCGGCACCGGCATCCGGGTCTGAAGGCGCTGGATGACCGCACCGTGCTGTGCGGAATCCTGTTCGTGCTCTACACCGGCATCCGGTGGGAGTGGCTGCCCGAGGAACTCGGCTTCGGCTCGGGGATGACCTGCCGGCGCAGGCTGCGGGAGCGGAACAACGCCGGGGTGTGGCGGCGGCTGCACGAGGTGCTGCCGGCCGGCCGCCCGGGCCTGTCGCGGGCGGTGATCGACAGCTGCCGCATTCGGGCGCTCAGGGGCGGCCCCAAACCGGCAGGAGTCCGGTCGACCGGGGCCGGCCGGGCTCCGAACACCATCTGATCCGCGATGCCACCGGCATCCCGCTCGCGGCGCCGGCCGGCGGCGACCGCAGCGACGTCACCCGGCCGATGCCCCTGCCGGCCGCGATTCCGCCGATCCGCGACAAACGGGGCCGGCCCCGGCAGTGGCCGCGGGAGTTCTTGGCCGACCGCGGCTGGGACCACGACTGCTACTGCCGCCGGGTCCGGGCCAGGGGCATCAAGCCGGTCATCGCCCGCCGCGGTGTCGAGCACGGCTCCGGGCCGGGTGTCCGTCGGTGGGTGGTCGAGCAGACCATCGCCCTGCTACACGGCTTCCGCCGCCTGCGGA
>NZ_VKHS01001412.1 GCF_014141525.1 Streptomyces calidiresistens | reverse complement strand
GGGCCGTGCTGCGGGGTGGGTGGGCGGTGCTGCGCCGGGGTGTCCGCCCCCGTCTGCGCCGTCTTCCGGCGCTCGTGTCGGGGACGACGGACGCCCTGGTGATGATGAGTTCCTTCATGGTCGTCATGCTGGTCGCCCATCGGGACGGTGCCGCCACGGCGGCGGTCACGGCCGTGCTGGTGAACGTCGTGCGCACCCTCGTCGTCCCGTTGAAGCAGTTCGGGATCGTCGGGGGCCGTCTCGCGGCGGCGGCGGACGACCCGGGCGGGATCGATCGGCGGTTGCGGCTGTTCGCCGGATGCGTCACGGCGCTCCTGGCGCCCCTCGGCCTCCTGCTGCTGATCTTCCCCGCCGCCCCGGGGTGGTTGACGGGAGAAGCCCTCGCCCACCCCGACGCGGAGACGGCGATCCGGCTGGTGGGTCTCCAGCTTCTGGTGGAAGGGGTGGCCGGTTTCGGTTCCTCCGCGCTGAAGATCGTCGTCTCGCCCGGTGCCTCGCTCCCGCACCTGATGGCGGTGATGTACGGCTTCGCGGTGCCGGCGGTGGTGGTGCTGTCCCTCGCCGGCCGGTTGTCCCTCGTGTCGCTGTGGGCGGTGATGCTCTCCGCCCGCCTCGTCTTCGTCGGCTGTGTGCTGTGGGTCCACCGCGGGTGGCGCGCCCGGGCCGGAGGGGTGGCGGTCCCCGGCGGGTGAGGCGGGACGTCCCGGGAGCCGGGCCCCGGGCTTGGG
>NZ_VKHS01001411.1 GCF_014141525.1 Streptomyces calidiresistens | reverse complement strand
GGGGTGCGCAGCGGGGGGCGCCACCCGTGGTCGGGGTCCCAACGGCGCACGATGCGGGCCGGGGCCCCGGCGACCACGGCGTGGTCGGGGACCTCCCCGCGCACCACCGATCCGGCGGCCACCACGACGTTGCGGCCCAGGCGGGCGCCCGGCAGTACCACCGCCGCCGTGCCCAGCCACGAGCCCTCGCCCACGGTGACCGGCGCGGAGCGCGGCCACTGCCGGCCGACGGGACGGTGGGGGTCGTCGTAGGAGTGGTTGGTCGAGGTCAGGTAGCAGTGCGGGCCGACGTGGACGTCGTCGCCGATGGTGATGGGCGCGTCGGCGACGAGGTGGGTGCCGCGGCCCAGGACGACGCCGTTGCCCAGCACGATCCGGGAGCCCTCACCCAGGTCGAGATCGGGGAGCATGCCGGCGGCCAGGGTGACGTCACGGGCGATGACGCAGTGCGCGCCCAGCTCGATCCAGGGGGTTCCGAAAACGGTTCCCTGGGGGAACGCCAGGCGGGTCCCGGGACCGATACGGCGGAAGGCGTGCGGACCGGGGCGGTCGGCGGTGACGGCTCCGGCGCCCTGCAGGCCCCGCCACGCGGCGTGGAAGGCCCGGGAGGCCAGACGGGCGAGCGCTGCTCGGGGGCGCACGGGCACGGGGCTCCTCGCGTCCCCCGTCCCCGCCGTCCGCCGGATGGGGCGGATGTCGGACGGTGGGGAAACGGGGGTCAGTCGGTGACG
>NZ_VKHS01001410.1 GCF_014141525.1 Streptomyces calidiresistens | reverse complement strand
GTATAAGAGACACCGACGCACCGCACGAGGAAGTGCCGCCCCCCGGGGAACCGGCCGACGGCGCCCAGCCCTCTGAGGGTTCGCCCGACGGGTCGCCCGGGGAACCAGCCGGCGCCGCCCGCGGCCGACCGGACGGCCCCGGCGATCCCGCCGGGGCCCTGGCCCTCCGGCTCACCGCGCTGCGCCGCCGGGTGGCGGCGCTGGTCGAACGCCGCTCGGCGGACGACCCCACCGCCGGGGACCCGCTGCGCGGCCTCCACCTGCCGGAGGCCGCCGTCCGGCACCGCCTGCGAACCCCCGCCGAACCGGAGGAGGGGGAGATCCTCGCGGACCACCCCCTCCACGGCGCGGCCCCGGTCGGCCCCGACGACCGGTTGGCACGGCTGGCCCGACGCCTGGACCTGACGGACCAGGACACGGCGATCCTGCTGATCGCCGCCGCGCCCGACCTCGACCGGAACTTCGAGACGTTCTACGCCTACCTCAACGACGACGTCGGCCGGCGCAGACCCACCGTCGGCCTCGCCCTGGACCTCTGCGGCCTGTCCACCCTGGACGCCCTCGCCCGCGACCACTTCCACCCCACCGCCCCGCTGTCCCGGCTCGGCCTGCTGGACGTGGGGGACCGCGACGCGCCCTTCCTCGGTCGCCCGCTCCGGGTACCCGACCGCCTCATCGCCCACCTGCTCGGCAACGACGTCCCCGACGCGGCCCTCGAGGGACACGTCCGCCC
>NZ_VKHS01000141.1 GCF_014141525.1 Streptomyces calidiresistens | reverse complement strand
CCGCCGGGTCCCGCCGACCCCCGGCCGCCCTGGTTGCGGCCCACCATCCGCATCCGCCTCACCCTGCTGTACGGGGGCATGTTCCTCATCGCGGGCGTGGTGCTGCTGGGGATCATCTATCTGCTGGCGGCCAACGCCCTGCGCGCCGGCAGCGCGGTGCCGTTCCGCTTCGTCACCGAGGCCGAGGTGGAGATCACCTCCGAGGCCTGCCGGCCGATCGCGGGCATGGTGGACGCCGAGACCTTCCGTTCCTGGTACGCCGAGTGCGCCGGCATCCAGCGCCGGCTGGCGCTGGAGGAACTCCTGCAGCGTTCGCTCCTCGCCCTGCTCGGCCTGGCGGTCCTGGCCTTCGCCTTCGGTTATCTGATGGCCGGTCGGGTCCTCGCGCCCCTGGGGCGCATCACCCGCACCGCGCGTCGGGTCGCCGGCTCCGATCTGCACCGGCGGATCGAGCTGGGCGGGCCCGACGACGAGCTCAAGGAGCTGGCGGACACCTTCGACGAGATGCTGGACCGCCTGGACCGGGCCTTCACCGCCCAGCAGCGGTTCGTCGCCAACGCCTCCCACGAACTGCGCACCCCCCTGGCGATCAACCGCACCCTGCTGGAGGTGCACCTCGCCGACCCCGCCGCGTCACCGGAGCTGACCCAGCTGGGGCGCACCCTCCTGGCGACCAACGAGCGCAGTGAGCAATTGGTGGAGGGACTGCTGCTCCTGGCCCGCAGCGACAACGAGATCACCGAGCGCAAACCCCTCGACCTCGCGGAGCCGGCGGACCGGGCGGTGGAGCAGGTTCGGGCCGAGGCCGCCGCCGCCGGGGTGGAGCTGCGCGGTACCCGCCGTCCCGCCCCGACCCGGGGCAACGGGGTCCTGCTGGAACGGGTGGCCCTGAACCTGGTCCAGAACGCGGTGCGGTACAACGTTCCCGAGGGCGGCTGGGTCCGGGTGGACACCGAGCGACGCGGCTCCCAGGTCGTCCTGGAGGTGGAGAACACCGGTCCGGTGGTACCCGCCTACGAGGTGGACAACATGTTCGAGCCGTTCCGTCGACTGCGGCACGAGCGGACCCACAGCGATCGCGGGGTGGGTCTGGGCCTGTCCATCGTGCGGTCGGTGGCCCGGGCCCACGGCGGTGCGGTCACGGCCGAGCCCCGATCGGAGGGAGGCCTCGTGATGCGGGTGTTTCTGCCGATCTGAGATGATGTCCGGACGGAAAACGCCGGATGTGATCAATCGCACATACGACCCCGGTTCCCGGGGCAGTGGACCGCCGTGACCGGCTTTCCGGCCCCCGCACCACGGTGCCGCCCGTGCCGCCGATCGCCCCTTCGGGCGCCCGGCCGGGTGTCGATTGAGTAACACGGCTTGATGTGAGGCAAAATCTCCGCCTCGGATCGGGCACAAGACCGGCCCTCCGGGCGTTACCCGCGCTGGAGACCATCACCGAACACCACGGACACCCAAAGGGGGAGTACGAGCATGGCCACCGATTACGACACACCACGCAAGACCGACGACGACGTCAACGAGGACAGCATCGAGGAGCTGAAGGCCCGGCGCAACGACAAGTCGGCCTCCACTGTCGATGTCGACGAGTTCGAGCAGGCCGAGGGCCTCGAGCTGCCCGGCGCCGACCTGTCCAACGAGGAACTGTCGGTCCGGGTGCTGCCCCGCCAGGCGGACGAGTTCACCTGCATGAGCTGCTTCCTGGTGCACCACCGCTCCCAGCTCGCCGCGGAGAAGAACGGCTCGCCGATCTGCCGCGACTGCGCCGGGTGAGCCCGCTCCGGAGTGCGCGGCGGGCGGGACCGCGGGGGTCCCGCCCGTTCGATCACCCGGCGTCGTGCCGTTCGGACGGCCCGGCCGCATCGGCCGGTCCGCCCATCCGACCGGTACGACGCCCCTCCGCCTCCGGAGCGGATTCGCGCCCGGCCGCCAGCGCCGCCGCCAGACGTCGCGGGTGCCGGGTCGAGAGGTACAGGTAGGGGGTCGGGTCGTCGGGATCGACGACCTCGACCCGAACGGCGGTGGGAACGTACGCCCGCAGCAGCATGAACGCCCGGGCGTCCGCCCGGTGGGTGCGCCAGGCCACCGCCTCGGCCCCGTCCAGCGGACGGGCCTCCCCGAGGGCCGACAGCGGCACCCGGGCCCGGCCCGCCAGCAGGGTCCCCCCGGCCAGCCTGATGCGCGCCGAGCCGTAGGTGCTCAGCGCCATGGCGCAGACCACGAGGGCCGCGGTCGCACCGATGAGGGCCGCCACCGTCCCCAGCGGTACCAGCGTCACCCCCGCCAGCGCCGCGCCCATGAGCGCGATCAGCCACCACGTGCGGGGCACCGTGAGACGTTCCTCGTAGGGGCGGGACGGCCGGGACGGCCGGTTCGCGTCGGACTCCATGGAACAAGCATCCCGGGCGCACCCGGATCGCCCGCACCGGCGGTAGGGTCTGGGGGGCGTCCGGGCCCCGTCACCACCCGGCTCCGGCGGCCCCCGACCCAACCGGAGTGCGAAACGGGCTCGCGCGCCCCCGCGTGCGCCCACCGGTGTGCGAGCGAGGTCGCGCGCCCCCGCGGGGGCGGCGGTGCCGCGCCACGCCCGGCACGCGGCGCCCGTACGACGATCGGACGGCCCAACCGGCCCCGGACCGACCCGGGGCCCGGCGACCGGGCAGGGGGAAGCGCCCGGCCCGCACGGGACGGGAGGGACCGGGCGAACCGACGGGTCGGCACGACGGGCCGACGGGCCGACGGAGAACAGGGAAGAGAACGGAAGAGAGGGGTGACCGGGTGCTCCCGGGACCGCAGGAACCGGTGGACGTGCTGATCCACCGCACGACGCCCGATGTCCCCCTCCCCACGCGCGCCCACCCCGGGGACGCGGGCGTGGACCTGGTGACCACCGAGGCGGCCGAACTGGCCCCCGGGGAACGAGCCGTCCTGCCCACCGGCGTCGCCATCGCGCTCCCCGACGGCTACGCCGCCTTCGTCCACCCCCGCTCCGGGCTCGCCGCGCGCTGCGGCGTCGCCCTCGTGAACGCCCCGGGGACCGTCGACGCCGGGTACCGTGGAGAAATCAAGGTCATCCTGATCAATCTCGACCCCCGGGAGAGCGTGCGTTTCGAGCGGTTCGACCGGATCGCCCAACTGGTGGTCCAACGGGTCGAGACGGTGCGCTTCCACGAGGTCGCGCAGCTGCCGGGTTCGGCACGGGCCGCCGGGGGCTTCGGCTCCACCGGCGGTCATGCCGGCACGGAACACACCTACGCCGTGAAAGGACAGTGACGTGTTCGGACGTCGCCGCAAGCGGAATGAGGAGCCCGGGGAGGCTGTCGAGCCCACCGCTCCGGAGGCTCCGGACGAGGCCGAGGTGCGCCGGGTGAAACTCGCCCCGGCGCCCCGCCCCGAGGGCCCCTGGGACATCTCCGAGGTGAGCCGGCCCGAAGAGGGCCGGGTCGACCTCGGCGGGCTCTTCGTACCCGGTGTACAGGGCATGGAACTGCGGGTCGAGGTCGCCGGCGAGTCGATCGTCGCCGCGACCGTCGTCCTCAAGGACAGCGCCGTGCAGCTCCAGGCGTTCGCCGCCCCCAAGCGCGAGGGCATCTGGGGCGAGGTCCGCGAGGAGATCGCCGGCGGCATCACCGGCCAGGGCGGTGTCGTGGACGAGGTCGAGGGCCCGCTCGGCTGGGAGCTGCGGGCGCAGGTCCCCGTGCAGCTCCCCGACGGCAAGCGCGGCATGCAGGTCGTGCGTTTCGTCGGCGTGGACGGCCCCCGCTGGTTCCTGCGCGGTGTCATCTCCGGCCAGGGCGCGGTGCAACCGCAGGCCGCCGGCGTGCTGGAGAGCGTCTTCCGCGACACCGTCGTGGTGCGCGGCGACCAGCCGATGGCCCCCCGCGACCCGATCGTCCTCAAGCTCCCCGAGGACGCCACCATGGTCCCCGAGGGTGTCCGCAAGCAGGAGGCGCAGGACCAGGACTCGGTCTCCCGCTTCGCGGGCGGCATGGACCGCCTGCGCCGGGGTCCGGAGATCTCCGAGGTCCGCTGACCCCGCCCCCGACCGATCGCACGGGGGGCGGGCCCGGAAGCCCCGGGTCCGCCCCCCGTGCGCGTACCCGCGGGGCGGGACGACGCCGTACCGGGACCCGCCGCCTTCACCCCGGCGGGTTAGGCTGAACGCATGACTGATGGGAGCCGTTCCGGGCGACGCGGCACCGGATGGCGGCGCTTGTTGGGCCTCCAGGACACCCCGCCGGAGACCCCGGACACGGGGGGCGATCCGGCCGAGGAGGCCGAGTGCGTCCACATCCGCGACTGCACGGAGGGTCCCGAGGGGCGACGTGTGGTGACCGTGCGGGGTACCCTCCGTAGCGTCGGTGAGCGTACCGTGGGCGGGTTGCCCGCCCTCGAGGCCGAACTCGACGACGGCTCGGCCACGCTGAGCATCGTCTGGATGGGCCGCCGGTCGATCGCCGGGATCGAACCCGGTCGCGACATGATCGCCTCCGGGCGGCTCGTCGCATCCCGGGGACGATCCGTGCTCTTCAACCCCCGCTATGAGCTCAAACCCCTCGGAACGGAGTGACGGGTGACCTCCCTGGACAGGCGGACGAACGGCGCCCCCGGCGCCCCCGAACCGGATCCCGCGGGCGCGCGGCAGGCTCCCCCGGAACCCGACGAGGCCGCCACCAAGGCCGCCTTCCTCGAGGCCTTCGGCGGCGTGCGGGGCATGATCGAGACCACCGTCCCCGGCCTGGTCTTCGTGCTCAGCTACACCCTCAACCGGGACCTGAACACCTCGGCCGTCCTGGCCTTGTCCATCACCGGGGCGATGTTCCTCCTCCGCCTGGTCCAGCGCGGCCCCACCAAGCACGCCTTCAGCGGCGTCTTCGGCGTGGTCATCGGCGCGGTCTTCGCGATGATGACCGGCGACGCCCGCAACTTCTACCTGCCGGGCATGATCTACACGCTCGTCCTCGGCATCGCCTACACCCTCTCCGCGGCCCTCGGCTTCCCCCTGCTCGGCCTCATCCTCGGGCCGCTGTTCAAGGAGAACCTCTCCTGGCGCACCCGCAACCCCGGTCGCAAGCGGGCCTACATCAAGGCCAGTTACGTGTGGGGCGCCATCCTGCTGGCCAAGTCCGCCATCACCTTCCCCATCTACTTCTGGGGCGACGCCGCCCAGTTGGGCTGGCTGCGGGTGGCGCTGGGCATCCCGCCGTTCCTGCTCGCCGTCTACCTCACCTGGATCATCATGGTGAAGGCGCCCGCCCCCATCGACGTCATCGCCGAGATGGAGGCGGAGGAGCGGCGCGAGCAGGAACGCGAGGAGGAACGTGCCCGGGCGGCGGGCCGTGCCACCGGCACCGCCGGCACCGGCCCCTGAGCCCCCGGAAGCCCGACACCCCGTACACGCGACGACCGGGCCCCGTCGACCGCCACGGTCGACGGGGCCCGGTCCTTTCCGGGATCGGCCCGGTCCCATCGGTGCCGGACCGCCCCGGCCCGGGGACCTTCGCGGCCCGCGCGGGGGACCCGATCCCGGGATGCCGCGTCGGGACGACCGACGGATCGAGGGGCGAACCGCCGGCGCGGGCACCGTTCCTCCGGGGAAGGGACGGGATCACCGATCGGGCCGGGCCGATGGGTCCGTGGTTTCCCGCTCGGCCCCCTCCGGGGGACCGGGGGCGACGGTCCGCTCCCGTACGACGGCAACCGCCTCGTCGAACAGGCGCACGGGATCGGCGGTGCCCCCGGATTCGGCCCAGGCGTCGACCGCCGCGTCGAGGCAGGCGAGCGCGGCGGCGACGAAGGCCCGGGCCCGGGGGTCGGGTGCCGGGCTCTCCGGCAGGCCCAGTCTGCGCTGGATGTCGGGTGCCAGCAGCGTCTGCCACCGCAGGTGTTTCTCCAGATGCCTGGCCCGCAGGGACGGGACCTCGTGGTACATCCGGGCGATGGCGAGGTGGGCCGTCGGCGGACCCCCGGGGGGTCGCAGGGTCATGAACGCCTCCCGGATCGCGGTCCACGCCGACTCCTCGACCGGGCGCGCCTCGAGGGCGGCACGGACCGATTCGCCGAGGGCCTCGGTGTCGCCGAGGACGAGCTCCTCCTTGCTCCCGAAGTAGTGGAAGAAGGAGCGACGCGAGATGCCCGCGGCCGCCGCGATCCGATCGATCGTCGTCGCCTCGAAGCCGTGCTCCGCGAAAAGGCGCATCGCCGTGTCCGTGATCTCCGTCCGTACCGCACGACGCTTGCGTTCCCGAAGGCTTGGGGGCTCGACCATGCCCTCAGTCTACGGTGATGCCACTCGATGCAAGCAATTGCACTTGATGCAACTTTCCGCATAGGGTGTAGGTATGACTGCTATCGATTACACCGGCCGGACCACCCTGGTCACCGGAGCCGGCTCCGGGATCGGCAAAGCCTTCGTGCACGAATTCGCGCGCCGTGGCTCGGACGTCGTCCTCGTGGGACGACGCCTCGGGCGCCTCGAGGCGCTCGCCTCCGAACTCGGGGAGCGGCACGGGATCCGGGCCACCGCGATCTCTCTCGATCTCGCGGTGCCCGGTGCCGGTCGCAGGCTGGCCGCCGACCTGGCGACCCGCGGGATCACGATCACGGGATTGGTGAACAACGCCGGCTTCGCCACCGACCGCGTCTTCCACGAGGAGGACCCCGAACGCCTCACCGACGAGATCAACGTCGATGTCGCGAACCTCGTCGACATCACCCGCGCGTTCATCGAGCCGTTGCGCCGCGCCGAAAGCGGCGTACTCGTCAACGTCGCGAGCATGGCCGCCCACACCCCCACGCCGGGAATGGCGGTCTACTCCGCATCCAAGGCGTTCGTGCTCAGCTTCACGGAGTCGCTCTGGTACGAGTCCCGCGGCACGGGTCTGCGGGTGCTCTGTCTGAGCCCGGGGCTCACCCGCACGGAGTTCTTCGACAACCTGGACGGCGGCACCTACAAGGGCAACCACCAGAACCCGGAGGACGTGGTCCGCACGGCCGTTCGCGCCCTGGACCGCGGACGGGGGCCGAGCGTGACATCGGGTCGTCGCAACGCCCTCATGGTGAAACTGCCCCGACTCCTCACGCGCCGGCGGGCGGTGATCATCGGTGGGGCGTTCTCCGCGCGCGCCGGCGCCGGCGCGGCACCCGACCCCGAGCCGGCGCACCGGGGTTGACGCCCACTTACCGGAGACCCGCGGTCGGGCAGCGGCGCTCGCCGGGGCCCGACCACCGTGGCCCCCCCCGGGATCCATCCGGTCCCCGGGGGCGGCTCGGCGGGGCACGCACCGGCGGCCCCGCCCGAACGGGGTGAGGGCCCTACCGCTCCCCGCGCTCGCCCCGCTCCCCGCGCCCCTCGCGCGGGGAGAGCAGATCCTCCAACTGCCGCTCCTGCTCCGGCGAGGCCACGAACAGCAGCTCGTCACCGGCTGCCAGCGCGTCGTCCGGATCCGGGATCAGCACCCGGGTGCCCCGGATGATCGTCACCAGCGCCGTGTTCTGCGGCCACGCCACCTCGCCCACCCGGGTGCCGACCAGCGTCGCCGTGTCCGGCAGCGTCAGCTCCACCAGGTTGGCCTCACCCTGGCTGAAACGCATGAGCCGGACCAGGTCACCGACGCTCACCGCCTCCTCCACCAGCGCCGACATCAGACGCGGTGTGGAGACCGCGACGTCCACGCCCCACGCCTCGTTGAACAGCCACTCGTTCTTCGGATTGTTGACCCGGGCCACCACCCGGGGCACCCCGTACTCGGTCTTCGCCAGCAGCGAGACCACCAGATTCACCTTGTCGTCGCCACTGGCCGCGATCACCACCTGGCACCGCTCCAGCGCCGCCTCGTCCAACGAGGTGATCTCACAGGCGTCCGCCAGCAGCCACTCCGCATCCGGGACCCGATCCACCGACACCGCCTGCGGCGACTTGTCGATGAGCAGCACCTCGTGCCCGTTCTCCAACAGCTCGCCTGCCACCGACCGGCCCACGGCGCCCGCGCCCGCGATCACGACCCTCATGCCCGCTCCTCCTCCGGGCCCAGGGCACACGCGGCCTCGACCTCGGCCACCCGGTCCGAGGGCAACATCACGTGCACCAGATCACCCTCCTGGAGGACCGTCCTCGAGGTCGGCAGCATCGCCTCGCCCATCCGGGTGAGGAAGGCGACCCGCACGCCGGTCCGCTCCTGGAAGAACGCCACCTTGTGTCCCAGCCAACCGGGGGAGATGTGCACCTCGGACAGCTGCACCGCGCCACTGGGGTCCTGCCACAGCGGCTCCGCCCCCGAGGGCAGCAGCCGGCGCAGCATCTGGTCGGCGGTCCACCGCACGGTCGCCACCGTGGGGATGCCCAACCGCTCGTACACCTCGGCGCGCCGGGGATCGTAGATCCGGGCGGTCACGTTCTCCACGCCGAACACCTCCCGGGCCACCCGGGCGGCGATGATGTTGGAGTTGTCACCGCTGCTGACGGCGGCGAACGCCCCCGCCTCGGCCAACCCCGCCTTCTCCAGGGTCTGCCGGTCGAAGCCCAGACCGGTCACCCGGCGCCCGCCGAAACGGGAACCCAGACGGCGGAAGGCCGTCGGGTCCCGGTCGATCACGGCGATCGAGTGGCCGCGCCCCTCGAGCTCCCGGGCCAGCTCGGCGCCGACCCGCCCGCACCCCATGATGACGATGTGCATCGAACCTCTACCCCGCACTCCTGATCGGGACCCCGAACCGCTCCGGCAGTGTGCTCACGTCGCCTTCTTCTTCCTTTCCGGGACTCCGCTCCCGATGATCCGCCCCACCGGTGACAATCCGGGGCACCCGCCCGGTGTTCGGATCGGATCCGGGTGGGTGTGGATCTCACCGTAGCCCCATCCGGCCCGGGGAGACCGACCCCGGTCCGTGGGGATCCGTGCCCCGGGTGCCGGTCCCCGGGTACTCCGGTGCCGGTCGCGGGGCGATGCGGGGGACCGCCGGTGCCGGGCATCTTGATCGAACCGTGCTCCTTTCGCGCCCCTTCCGCCTCCTCGCGGACAGGGAGCCGGCCCTCCCGCCGGCGCGCACGGGTCCCTCCGGGTCCCACCTCCCGCTC
>NZ_VKHS01001409.1 GCF_014141525.1 Streptomyces calidiresistens | reverse complement strand
GTGGGGGCCCGGCTCAGGGACGGCCGAGGAAGCCCTCGGTCTCGGCGGCGTCGATGATCCGCTGCGAGTAACCGGTGGTGTCGGTGATCTTCAGCTCGAAGGCGGTGAAGTAGGGGTCGCCGTTGATCTCCTCCGGGTCCTTGAGGAGGACCTCGGCCGGGAGCGGGTCGTCGAGGCACTCCGGCAGGCACCAGGTGCCGGCGAGCAGGCCGCTTCCCACGGCCTCCTCGGAGTCCCAGCTCCGCCAGGTGACGTCGTTGAGGGTGCTGAACTCGGTGAGGACGAGGTCGTCGGGGGCGCGGTCGGCCCGGCCGTCCTCGGCCCCGTGGTAGTTGAAGACCAGGGGGTCGTCGGGGGAGGCCGGGTCGGGGGCGTCCGTGCCGGTGTCGCCGGAGCCGGCGCCCGGGTCGCCGGGGTCCCCCTCGGCCGCCCCCTCGGCGGCGCCGTCGCCCTCGGCCGCGGCCCCGTCGGGGCCCTCGTCCTCGGTGCGGGTGTCGGCTTCGGTGTCGGGGGTGCCGCCGGCGGTGGGGGCGGTCTCCGTGGTGTCGCCGCCGCCGTCGGCGTCGTTGCCCGCCTCCCCGCAGGCCGCCAGGGGCAGGGCGAGGAGGGTGGCGCCGAGCAGTGCCGCGGTCAGGCGTCCGGCTCTGCCGCCGGGCAGCCGGCGCGGGCCGGCGGAGCGGGCGCGACGGGCGGTTCCGGCCTCCCCGGCGTCGACGGGGGGCGGGGTGGTGGT
>NZ_VKHS01001408.1 GCF_014141525.1 Streptomyces calidiresistens | reverse complement strand
CCCGTCCCCCGGTCCCTCCTGCGCGTCCCCCGGCCGGTCGAATCCGGCGCTCCGGGACGTCCGGTTCCGCGACCTCGCCCTGCTGCTGCTGGTGATCGCGGTTCTGCAGTTCGGGTATCCGATCAGCCTGTACGGGCCGGGGTGGAACGCCCTCTACATGGTGCTGTACGCCGGGATGATCGTCTTCGGGTTGCGCACCGTGCGCACGGAGGGCCACCACATGTCGCCCGTGGTGGGGGTGGCCCTCGTCTTCGCCTGTTTCGCCGGGTGGTCGGTGGTGGACCGCGCGAACACGGTGGCGGAGTTGGGGCGCCACCTCTCCGTGGCCTTGTTCCAACTGGCGCTGATCGCCTCCCTGGTGCTGTTCGTCTTCCGGCGGCACCACCGTCCGGGACCGGAGCTGATCCTGGCGGCCATCTCCGTCTACCTGCTGTTGGGGGCGTTCTTCGCGGCCTGTTTCACGGCGATGGAACTGTCGGTGCCGGGGAGCTTCACGGACCTGGCGGCCCCGGAGGCGGCGATCGACTGGTCGTTGTTGATGTACTTCGGCTTCGTCACGCTGGCGACGGTGGGGTACGGGGACGTGGTGCCGCTGACCCCCTGGGCGCAGTCGCTGGCGGCGTTGCAGGCGGTGACGGCGACGCTGTTCCTCACGACGGTGATCGCCCGGTTGGTCGGCGTCTACACGGTCTCGTCACCCGGGGACGAGGGCAATGGGGACGACCTGTCTCTTA
>NZ_VKHS01001407.1 GCF_014141525.1 Streptomyces calidiresistens | reverse complement strand
CGTCCCCGCCCGGCGACGGGCCCCGCCGGGCTCAGCCGGTGGTGACCACGGGGGTGCCGGTGAGTTCCACCCCGGCCTCCCGCATCTCCTCCAGCGCCCGTTCCACCGTGGCCGGGGCCACACCGGCGGTGAGGTCGAGCAGCACCCGGGTCCGGAAGCCCTCCCGGGCGGCGTCCAGCGCGGTGGCCCGCACGCAGTGGTCGGTGGCGATGCCGACCACGTCCACCTCGGTCACCCCGCGGGCCCGCAGCCAGTCCGCCGGGCCGGTGCCGTTCTCGTCCGTGCCCTCGAAACCGCTGTAGGCGGCGGAGTAGGCCCCCTTGTCGAAGCAGGTCTCCACGGTGCCGGCGGTGACGGCGGGGGCGAAGTTGGGGTGGAAGCCGACGCCCTCGGTGCCGGCCACGCAGTGCGGCGGCCAGGAGTCGGTGAAGTCCGGGGCGTCCGAGAAGTGGTCCCCGGGGGAGATGTGGTGGTCGCGGGTGGCGACGATGTGGCGGTAGCCCGGACCGGCGGCGCCGATCAGGTCCGTGATGGCGGCGGCCACGGCGGCACCGCCCTTCACGGCCAGGCTGCCGCCCTCGCAGAAGTCGTTCTGCACGTCGACGACGATCAGGGCGCGGTGCATGGTTGCGGACCTCGTTTCCTCTCGTGCGGGCCCGGTGGGCGGGCCGGTGGTTCCGGCCGATCGGGCCCGGCTGTTCCGGGTGCCGCCCGCCCCGCGGGGCGGGTGGGCG
>NZ_VKHS01001406.1 GCF_014141525.1 Streptomyces calidiresistens | reverse complement strand
GCGTCAGAGGTGTATAAGAGACAGCCCCCCGGCCCCCCGGCGACCCCTTCGGATGGCTGGAGGAGGCCCGGGCCGGCCGGGAACGCGCCGGTCTGACCCGGAGCCTGCGGCCCCGCGGGGAGGGGGATCGACTGCTGGACCTCGCCGGCAACGACTACCTGGGTCTGGCCCGCCACCCCCGGGTCGTCTCGGCAGCCGCCGACGCGGCCCACCGGTGGGGCGCCGGCGCCACCGGCTCCCGCCTGGTCACCGGCACCACCGCCCTGCACGCCGAGTTGGAGGCGGAACTCGCCGAGTTCTGCGGGTTCGAGGCCGCCCTGGTCTTCTCCTCCGGCTACGCCGCCAATCTCGCGGCCCTCACCGCACTCGCCGGGCCCCCGGGGAGGCGGGGCGGCGAAGGGGTGATCGTCTCCGACGCGGCGAACCACGCCTCGCTGATCGACGGTTGCCGGCTGGCGCGCGCGGTGACCGTCGTCGCCCCGCACGCCGATCCGGCGGCGGTGGACAAGCTCCTGGGCGATCGGCGCCGCGGGGTCGCCGACTCCTCGCGCCTCCCGTCCGGGGGCGGGCGGGAGACATCGGAGGAGCCGGTGCCCGGGGGCCCTGCGCTCGTGGTCACCGACTCCGTCTTCTCCGTGGACGGGGACGCGGCGCCGCTCACCGGGCTGGCGGCCGTCTGCCGGGAGCACGGGGCGGCCCTGGTGGTGGACGACGCGCACGGCCTGGGGGTGGTC
>NZ_VKHS01001405.1 GCF_014141525.1 Streptomyces calidiresistens | reverse complement strand
TGGGGAGGGGACGGGGTGGTTCCGGCATACCGGTCGTCTGTTCCGAAAAGCCGCCGGCATGCCCGCGACCCGCCCGACGGGTGTATGGTGTGAGTTACTAACACTGTGAGGAACTCACACTATGGGAGGTGTCGGACGTGGACGGACGGTCGGGCCGGGGAGCACGCACCCGCGACGCCCTGCGCCGGAGCGCCTTCCGGCTCTTCCTCGCCGAGGGGTACGAGAAGGTGACCGTCGCCCGCATCGCCGCCGGGGCCGGCGTCTCCCACATGACCTTCTTCCGGCACTTCCCCACCAAGGAGGACGTGGTCCTGCGCGACGAGTACGACCCGATGCTGGAGGAACTCGTCCGGTCCCGCCCCGCCGACCACCCCCCGGTGGAACGTGTCCGCCACGCCGTCACCACCGCCCTCCCGGCCGTCTACCGGGAGGAACGCGACGCCCTGTACCTGCGCGCCCGACTGATCCTGCGCACCCCCGCGCTGCGGGCCCGGATGGGCGAGAGCGCCGCCTCCTCCTCCCTGGCCTTCGAACGCGGCCTCACCCCGCCCGGCGAAGACCCCGCGCCGGCCGTCCGGGTGATCGCCGCCGCCTGCACCGCCGCCCTGACCACCGCCATCACCCTCTGGGTGGAGGACGAGGGCCGCGCCGAGTTGCCCGACCTCGTCGAGGACGCCTTCGACGCCCTCGTGAACGCCGCCGGAGGCCCCTCGTGAACACCCCCCTCTCGGGGCC
>NZ_VKHS01001404.1 GCF_014141525.1 Streptomyces calidiresistens | reverse complement strand
GCCCGCCGCCGCGCCGGAATCCGGTGACGTCGGCACCCTCGACGCCTGTTACACCTTCCCCCGCACCCTGAGCCGGGGCATGTCGGGCGCCGACGTCACCCAGCTCCAGATCCGGGTCGCCGGCTACCCCGGTTACGGCCAGGTCCTCGCGATCGACGGTCAGTTCGGCCCGCACACCGAGGAGGCGGTGCGCCGCTTCCAGCAGGCGTACGGCCTGGGCGTGGACGGCGTGGCCGGGCCGCAGACCTTCAACCGGATCTACGCCCTGCAGAGTTCCGACTGCTCCACCGTCAACTTCACCTTCGCCGAGTTGAACCGCTGCAACTCCAACTGGTCCGGGGGCGCGGTCTCCGCCGCCACCGCCCGGGAGAACGCCCGCCGCACCATGTGGAAGCTCCAGGCCATGCGCCGCGCCATGGGCGACCGGCCCATCACGGTCAGCAGCGGCTTCCGCTCCACCTCCTGCAACAACGCGGTCGGCGGCGCGAGCAACAGCCGCCACCTGTACGGGGACGCGGCCGACCTGGTCGGCACGCACTCCTTCTGCGCCCTCGCCCAGCAGGCCCGCAACCACGGCTTCAACGGCATCCTCGGCCCCGGCTACCCCGGCCACAACGACCACACCCACGTCGACACCCGCGCCTCCCGCTTCTGGTCGGCGCCCAACTGCGGCATCTGAGCCGCCCCCGAACGGGCCCGCCCGCCACCCGGTACCCGGTGCCGGGCGGGCCCCACC
>NZ_VKHS01001403.1 GCF_014141525.1 Streptomyces calidiresistens | reverse complement strand
GCCCGGACCCCGCCCCGATGCGGGCCCGCTACCGGTCGGAGGGGCTGTCGGAGGACGAATTGGCCCCGGACCCGATCACCCAGTTCGGCCGGTGGTTCGCGGCGGCGGTCGAGATCGGTCTCCACGAGCCCAACGCCATGGTGCTCTCGACGGTGGACGACCACGGGGTGCCCTCCTCCCGGACGGTCCTGCTGAAGGAGTACGACGAGCGCGGCTTCGTCTTCTTCACCCACTACGGCTCCCGCAAGGGCCGGGACATCGCGGCCAACCCCCGGGTCTCGCTGCTCTTCCCCTGGCACCCGATCGCCCGGCAGGTGATTGTCTCGGGGACGGCGCGGCGCACCGACCGGGGCGAGAGCGCGCGGTACTTCCGCACCCGGCCGCACGGCTCCCAGTTGGGGGCGTGGGCGAGTGAGCAGTCGGAGCCGGTGGCCTCGCGGGAGGAGCTGGATCGGCGGTACGCGGCGCTGGCCGAGCGGTACCCGGAGGCCGAGGACGTGCCGGCCCCGCCGCAGTGGGGCGGTTTCCGGGTGGAGCCGGAGACGGTGGAGTTCTGGCAGGGCCGGGAGAACCGGCTGCACGACCGGTTGCGGTACCGCCGGGGGGAGGGCGGCCGGTGGACGCTGGAGCGGTTGTGTCCGTGAGCCCGGCGTGAGGCCCCGGGGGCGCTTCGCGTCGCCCCCGGGCACACCGGGTCCCGGCGGATCCGGGGGGCGGCGGCGTGCGGGACGGAGGGG
>NZ_VKHS01001402.1 GCF_014141525.1 Streptomyces calidiresistens | reverse complement strand
CCGTCCCGCCCGGGCGCCGGGCTCCCGGCCGCACGTCCGGAAACGGCCCCGCCCGGTTCGTCGGCCCCTCACCGGGCGCCGGACCCGGCGGCGCCCTCCCACGCCGTCGCTCCGGTCTCCGACGGGGCCCCTTCGGCGCCGCCCTCCGCCGCGGCTTCGGTCCAGCGGGCCGTCACCTCCCGGCCGTCCGTCCCGCCTCCGGTGCCCGCCGGCCCGGGAGCGACCGTCCCCCCGATCCGCCCCGCGGCCGTCCGGCCTGCGCGGAACCCGGACCCGGCCCGGGAGCCGGGCACCGACCCGCTCGCCGGCGGTGCCGGGGCCCCGCCGGCCCGGCGCGCATCGGGTGGAGCCGCACCACGTCGTCCGGGTCTGGGCGCGCCCGAGCGCGGAGGGGTTCCGACCTCCTCCGCGTCCCCGGTGACGACGGGGCCGCACGCTTCCGCGCGGACCTCTTCCTCCCCGGCTCCGGCCCCGATCCGGACATCGGCCTCCGCCCCGCCCGCGGCCCCACCGGGCCGGGGGTCGACGCCCTCCGTGCAGCGGGCGCCGGGCGTCGGTGCCCCGGGGGCGCCGGTGGTTCCCGGGCCGGTACGCCGTGCGGGGGAGGGGAGCACCGGCGCCCCGACCCCGCCCGCCGTGCGACCGACCCCGCCGGCGCGCCCTCCGGCGCCGGGCCAGGCCTCCGGAGCGTCATCCCCGACGCCCCCGGCACCGACCGGGTCCCCGACCAGGCCGAGGCCCT
>NZ_VKHS01001401.1 GCF_014141525.1 Streptomyces calidiresistens | reverse complement strand
CCCACCAGCCCCGCCCCCGCGGAGGCGGCCGCCGTGACGGACGCCGCCGCCAGGAAGCCCCGCCGGTCGAACTCCGCGGCCCCGGGGGAGGCGGCCGCCCCGGCCGGCCCGGTCCGTGACCCGGCCGGGGCGGTGTCCTCCCCACCGATCGGGCGCAGCCGACCGGAGAGCCACCACAGCGAACCGGCAGCCGCCGCACCCGCCACCGCCGAGGGGATGGCGTCGGAGGGAGCCGATCCGGGACGGGAGAGGGCGAGAACGGCCACCACGGCGCCGAACAGGAAGGCACCGAGCACGGCCGGGGCGCGCCGACGCGACGACAACACCCCCGACCCCGCGGCGCAGCCGGCGAGGACGACGATCACCCCGAGTTGCAGCACCCATTTGTCGGCGGTGCCGAAGGTCGAGATCGCCCACTCCTTCACCGGCGGCGGGGACGCGTCGATCACCGCCCCGCCGACGACCGTGACCGGGCGGGCGCCGGGACGCAGGAGCCCGGCGCACACCTCACCGGCTCCCAGGGCGGCTCCGGCCGCGAGCAGCCCGGCCGACGCCCCCGCGGCACGGCGGACCCCCGGCCGAACCCCGGTCGCGGGGACGGGCGTCGGGTCGGGGGCTCCCCCCACCGTGCGGTGTGCGGTCATGCCCCTTATTCGGGGCCGGTCGGCCGGCGGATGGGTCCCTCACCCCGAGGAGTGAAAAATTTCGATCCGGGCCCCGCTCCCCACCGGGGTGCTCCCCGA
>NZ_VKHS01001400.1 GCF_014141525.1 Streptomyces calidiresistens | reverse complement strand
CGGTACGGGGGGCACGGCGGGGTCCCCGTCGGACGGGAAGGAGGTCATGTCCCCAGGGTACGGGCGCGAGCGGACCGCTTCCCGCTCCGTGAGATCGTGCCACCAGTGATCCCGGCCCGGCGTCCAGGGCACCGGTCGGGCGTGGTGGTGCACCACCACCACACCGCCCACCCCGGAGCAGCCTGCCAGGGCGCGATCCAGCGACGCCTTGACCGCCACCGGCCGGCCGTCCCCCGCCAGGGCGTCGGGGGTGACGACCACCCGCGCGCCGGAGGTCCGCAGTCGGTGCGCCAGCCGGGCGGGCGGCTCGTCCGCCGCCATCGATACCCGCACGGCCTGGAGGTGGACACAGGCCAGCGTGACGATGACCGATTCCAGCCCCATGGGCAGGAGGACCGCGACCCGGGAACCGGCCCGCACGCCGAGCCCGGCCAGCGCCCGGGCGGCGCGTCCCCCCTGGTCCAGCAATTCCGCGTGGTTCAGCACATCCGTCGGTCCCGGATCCTCCGGCCCCGACTCCCCGTGGTGTTCTACAGACATGCGCGGAGCCTGCCGCAAGGTGATTGACGTCCGATAAACGCCCCCGTCCGGGGACGGATCGCCGCCCGGCGTTCCCCGCCCGTCACGGCCCGCGTGGTATGCGTCCCCCATGCGGGAAACAGAGCGGAACACACGGCCGCGGGCTGCAAAGGCGCACGGGGACCCACGCCCCCCGGAGCCGGCGACCGACGGGAGGGCGGGGCC